>JAEZAL010000336.1 GCA_023427705.1 Bacillota bacterium
TAAGAATTGATATAGCATCATCAACTGTTGGTTCTTCTACTATTACAGGTTGGAATCTTCTTTCTAATGCCTTATCCTTTTCGATGTATTGTCTATATTCATCAAAGGTGGTAGCACCAATACAGTGTAATTCACCTCTTGCAAGTAAAGGCTTAATTAAGTTACCTGCATCCATAGCTCCATCAGTTTTACCTGCTCCAACTATAGTATGAATTTCATCTATAAATAAAATTATTCTTCCTTCACTGCTTTGTACTTCTTTTAATACAGCCTTTAATCTTTCTTCAAATTCTCCTCTATATTTTGCACCTGCAATTAAGGCACCCATATCTAATGAGAATATAACCTTATTTTTTAATCCTTCTGGTACATCCCCTCTAATAATTCTTTCTGCTAAACCTTCTACAATTGCTGTTTTACCAACTCCAGGTTCACCAATTAACACAGGGTTATTCTTAGTTCTTCTTGATAGAATTCTAATAGTTCTTCTTATTTCTTCATCTCTACCAATTACAGGGTCCAACTTATGCTTTTTCGCTAAATCAGTTAAATTAGTACCATACTTACCTAAAGCATCATATGTTCCTTCTGGATCTTGAGTTTCTACTCTTTGATTTCCTCTTACTTCTTTTAAAACATTCATAAATGTTTTCTTATTAATGTTGTATTTATCTAGTATTCTCTTTACTTCACCATTTTTATCAACATCAATTATAGCTAACATTACATGTTCAACACTTATATATGAATCTTCAAACTTCTTAGCTAAATCTTCTGCTTTCACTAATACTTCTTCAATTTGCCTAGTAGCATACACTCCAGATGAGTTAGCACCTTCACCTAAAACTTTTGGCATGCTTCCTAAGACTCTATTTAAATCATCATTTATTGATTTAACACTAACACCCATTTTAGTAAATATATTTGGTATTAGTCCATCCTCTTGCTCTACTAATGCTGTAAATAAGTGTATTAGTTCTACTTGTTGGTGATTAAACTTCACTGCAATCATGCTAGCATCATTTAATGCTTGTTGAACTCTTAATGTCATTTTATCTATATTCATGTGCTTTCAACTCCTTTATATACTACATTATTATTCTTAACTACAATTAAATAATAATACAAAAGTCAAAGAAAGTCAAAGTTTATTTTTAAATTTTATAAAACTTTTCTATTTTCGGATAAATAAGATATAATTAAATTATTATATAAGAATGAGGTGATTTTTATACGAAGAGAATATATTACTTATCCACCAGACTCTCCTATAAAAATAACATACGCTAATATAAAGGAATATCCAATACATTGGCATAATTCTATTCAAATACTTTATGTTTTAAGAGGAAGCATAAATGTTAATGTAGATACTGATTCCTTTGAAGTATTAGAAAAAGAAATGGAGATTATAAATGTCGATGAGGCCCATAGAGTTTATAGTGATGTAGATAATAGAGTATTAATTTTCCAAATAGATCCTTCCTTCTTTGAAAAGTATTATAAAGATATAAATAATATCTTCTTTTATACAAACTCAACAGATGATGGTGCTCAAGAAGGTGAGGAATATGATTTACTTAGAAATTTCTTAGCTAGATTATTATGTGAAGCTGTACAAAAGTTAGATGATTATGATAAGGAAGTAGAAACAATATTAATAGACTTACTTTATCATCTTATAAATAACTTTCACTATTTAACCTATGAAAGAGAAGAATTAAAATCTAATACAGAACAGTTAGCAAGATATCATAGAATTTCTAAGTATATATTTAATAATTACGATAGTAATATTACATTACAAGAAATTGCTAAAAAAGAATTCTTAAGTCCTCACTATTTATCTCATGAAATCAAAAATGCTACTGGAAATAGCTTTACTGATTTAGTTAATCAAACTAGAGTTGAAGAATCTGTTAAATTATTATTGGATAGTGATTTAAGCATATCTGATATTTCAGATGAAGTTGGATTTTCACATGTTAGATACTTAAATAAAAACTTTAAGAACTATTATGGATGTACTCCACTTCAATATAGGAAAAAGAATAAATTAACAGAAGAAGAATTTGAACTTAGCAAACAAATCGAAATTTTAAAACTTGAAGACGCCTTAGAATATCTTTCATCTGAACTTGATGATTATGAAAGATTTAATTATGAAAATAAATTATGGAAAATCCATATAAATATGGACGAAAGCCAAGGTGAGCTTAATAAGGATTTTAGAGAAGTAATTAATCTTGATGATGCTTTTGATTTACTTTTAGAAGATAATAAAGATATTTTAGAAGAAATACAAGAAGAACTGCACTTTAAATATGTTAGATTAGAAAATATGTTTAATAATGATATGGGGGTTTTCCCTAAAGCTGATTTCTATAACTGGAATAAAGCTAAAAGTGTTATTGAGTTTTTAGATTATATTGATTTAAAGCCTCTTATACTAATAGATAATCCTAATTTTTCACTTGAAAAATATAAACATATACTAAATAGCTTCTTTGAATATTTTTCAGAAATAGATTATATAGATATAACTGAATTTAAATTTCAATTTACTCCTGTAATAGATAAAGACTTAAAGACTTCTCTTTTAGATTTTATACTTAATGAATATGATATAGAGGTTATAGAAGAAGATTTTCTTTGCGATAAAAGTTTAAATAAAATCTATGACACAGCCTTTATGCTACCTTTTATTATTCATAACACAATTTTTAATAAGAACTCACTAAGCTTCTTAAGAGCCTTTGATGTTTTAGAAAAGGAAATAAGTTTAACAAATGAAGTATTTATAGGTGCACCTGGATTAGTTAATGATATGGGTATTAGAAAACCTTCTTATTATGCTTACTACTTATTAAGTAAATTAGGTGATGAAATTGTTACTATAGATAATGGATTAA
>JAEZAL010000343.1 GCA_023427705.1 Bacillota bacterium
TTTCTAAGCTTATATATTACCATCTCATCTTTATGTTCATTTAAATAATGTTCAACTTTTTTTCTATAGTTCTTTAAGTCATTAACATTATATATTGACTCATTTTTTTCTTCTGCTATTATTAAATCCTTAAAGTGTGTATAGTAAATTATTTGTCCTTGTTTTTCTAAGTATTTAAGAAGATCTCTTAAGGCTTCTCTTACTTCATCAACTTCAAAAATATCTGCACTTTCCCAAAAGCTTTCTGTCATAGCTTTTTCAATAACATATTTTTGTTCTTGAATTTGTGGTATTGTTCCAAGCTTTGATAATTGTTCAGCTGTATTTATAACTGATTTAATTCCTCTTGTAGCATTTTTACCTTGAAGATAAGCAAGTTGTATATTATACATAACTAAGTCAAATCTTTTTGCTAGTTCATCATCATTTAATGGAGTTATTAAACCTGCAACATTATCTTTTAATTCAATAACTGAACCTGTATTTAAAGCTTCCCATTCTTTTTCATTTTTATATTTTTGAACATATTTTAAATTCATTTTAACTAAGAAATTTTCTTCATTTAATGCTTTTATACTAGTTAAAAGTTCTTCTACTAAAGCTTTTCTAAGGTCTATATATTCAGTATCAGAATACTTTAGATCTTGTAGTTCTTTAATTAAGTCTATTTTAACATTAAATAATTTCTCTGTTATTGATTCCATGTTCCCACCTTCAAAACCTTTAGGATTTACTCTAAAGAATTCAAAGTTATTACAGAAATCAAATATTAAGAACTTTTCTTTATCTTGCCCTAATCCTAAAAGATCTGGACATAGTCTTGTTCCTCTACCTATCATTTGCCAGAACTTTGTTTTACTTCTTACCTTTTTAAAGAAAACAAGATTTAAAATTTCAGGTATATCTATACCTGTATCTAACATATCAACACTTACTGCTATTTGAGGCATTTTATTTTTATCTGAAAAATCATCTATTAAGGTTTCAACATAATTTGTATTATAATCTATTACCTTAGCAAAATTGCTACCATATTCTGAATATATAGTGTTAAATCTATCAACTATAGCTTTTGCATGTCTACTATTTTTAGCAAATATAATAGTCTTTCCAAGCTTTTCGTTGCCTTCAACACGTAAGCCTTCACTCATAAGTTTATTTAAAACTAAATCTATAGTATTAGCATTAAATAACCATTCATTTATAGCTGAATTCCCTATTTCTTTATCTACATTTTCATCATCATCAAAGGTAGCTTCAAATTCTTCTTTTTCTTCTTCAGATAGCTCATCATATTTTATGCCATCTTCCATAATCTTAGATTTTACTTCTATTGTTGTATAATCTACTAAGAATTTATCTTCAACTGCTTTTTCATATTCATAAGCATAAGTTGGTACTCCACTTTCAAGATTAAAAATTGTATAAGTATTCTTATCTATTTCATCTCTTGGTGTAGCTGTAAGTCCTATTAAATAAGCATCAAAATACTCAAATATAGCTTTAAACTTTTTATAAATAGATCTATGACTTTCATCTATAATAATTAAATCAAAATGTCCTGGAGTAAATAATCTATTACCATTTTTGCTCTTAGTTTCATCTATTGAATTCATCATTGTTGGATATGTTGAAAATATCATTCTTGAATCTTCTGGATTATCTCTATTATCAAGAAGATTACATAATGTTAAGTTAGGTAATAACTTAGAAAAATTATTCTTTGCTTGTTTTACAAGAGCTTTTCTATCTGCTAAGAATAATACATTCTTTATCCAGTTATGTCTTGTAAGAACATCTACTATTGAAATAGCAGTTCTTGTTTTTCCTGTACCAGTTGCACATACTAAAAGCATTTTTCTTTGTCTATTTTCAAGTGCTTCACATACATTAATTATTGCTTCCTTTTGATAATATCTATTTGATATATCATCATTTATATTTATATTCTTTAAAGGAAGTTTACTATATCTTCTATCTATCATTAATTGAAGCTCTGACTTTTTATAAAAACCAAATACTCTTCTTTCTGAATATTGATTATAGTCATCATATATATAAGTTTCAAATCCATTAGTAGTGAAAATTATAGGTCTTTGTCCACATTGCTTTTCTAAACAATCAGCATATAACTTAGCTTGTTGCTCACCTACATGTGGGTCTTTAGAAGGTCTTTTTGCTTCTACTACTGCTAAAGGCTTTCCATTATCACCATATAAAACATAATCAACAAAGCCTTTTTCTGCATTATTAGGCATTCCCTGAACTTCAACTTCTTCAATTACATCTTTTCCTATATCCCAACCTGCTAACTTTAGCTCAACATCTATATATCTTTTTCTTGTTTCAAATTCACTTATTTCATCTATGTTGAAATCGTAATTTAACTTACTTTGTTTTCTTCTTTCAGTTAATTCCTTTATTAAATCTTCATTTTGCTTTCTTATTTCTTCAATCTTTTTATCCTTAGCACTAAGCTTGTCATATAAATCCTTTAATTCCTCAGGTCTTGTTCTTACTTCTTCCCCTACCTCTAAAA
>JAEZAL010000043.1 GCA_023427705.1 Bacillota bacterium
TAATTGAAAATACAGTAGATGTAAAAACTCCTGGAAAATACAAAGTAGTATATGAAGCTACAGATGTAGTAGGAAATACAATTACAGTAGAAAGAGAAGTAATAGTATACGGAACTCCAGTGATAACAGGAGCAGACAAAGTAGAAATAAAATTAAACGATACATTTGAAGAGTCAAAAAATGTATCAGCAGAAGATACTCATGGAAATTCATTAGCTGTAAAAGTAATAGAAACTACAGTAGATACAAAAACTCCTGGAAAATACAAAGTAGTATATGAAGCTACAGATGGAGTAGGAAATACAGTTACAGTAGAAAGAGAAGTAACTGTATATGGAACACCATGGATAATAGGAACAGAGGATAAAGCAATTAAAGTAGGAAGTGAATTTGATCCATTAGATGGAGTAGTTGCAAAAGATACTGAAGGTAATGAACTAAAAATATCAGTAATTACAAGTGTAACTTTATATGATTTATGGTCACATAAGTTGGTACTTACACTAGAAGGTGCAGTTAAAAATACAGTAGACAATATAGATGTATATAAGTTAGGTGCACAGAAATTAACATATATAGCAGAAGATATAGCTGGAAATATAATTACAGTTGACAGAATAATTACAGTATATGGAGACCCAATAATAATAGAAGCTGATGATGTAGCAATTAAATTAGGAAATACATTCAATCCGTTAGATGGAGTAATTATTGAAGACACTGAAGGTAAAGAATTAATTGTATCAGTACTTACAAATACAGTAGATATAAATACACCTGGAAAATATACAGTTACATATGAAGCAGAAGATATAGCAGGAAATACAATTACAGTAGAAAGAGAAGTAATAGTATATGGAGCTCCAGTAATAACAGGAGCTGACGATACAACACTTAAGGTAGGAAGTGAATTTAATTCATTAGCAGGAGTAACTGCAAAAGATACTGAAGGTAAAGAATTAAATATATCAATAAGTGGAGACACAGTAGATGTAAGCAAATCTGGAAAATACATTGTAACATATACAGCTACAGATGATATGGGAAATGTAACTACTGTAAATAGAATAGTAATAGTAGAAGCTATAACAAGTTCAGTAGCACCAGATAATTCTGTTGATAAAGAAGAAGAAAAAACAGAAGTAAATGGATCAACAAACTCTAATATCCCGAATACTGGTGATAAAGGTATGTTCTCATACTTATTATTAGCTATGTCATCTATGACAGGACTAGTGATGAGCAAGAAGCGTAAGAAAGAATAATATAAATTTTAAATTCTAAAATTTATAAAAGTATTAATAAAAAATAGTAGCAAACCAAATTGAAAGTATTTTATTTTCAATTTGGTTTGTTGTTTTTTACAAATACCTTATAAAGACATAATAAATATATATACTATAAAAATAAAATCAAATGTAGTACAATATTCATAGAATTAAATTAGAATCTGGAGGACAAAAAATGGAGTTATTACCATTAGGGACTATAGTTGTTTTAAGAGATGGATATAAAAAATTAATAGTGATTGGAAGAAAAATATATTCAGGAAATGGTGAGAAACTAAATGATTATTTAGGCTGTCTTTATCCAGAAGGATATTTAGGTGAAGAATATTGTTATGTATTTAATAATGAAGATATAGATCAAGTTATTTATAAAGGATATTCCGATTTAGAAGATGAGGTATTTACAAAAACATTAAAAGAAATAAATGATTTAGAAGATGCATAAGGCTATTAAATAATAGTTTATGCATCTTTTTTTATGTAAATTAAAATCTAATATAAAATCTGTAAAGCTTTAAATCATAGGGATGAATAAATAAAATAATATCAACTAAGTAAGTTTGTCACCAATGCTAGATGACAAAAGGAAGGTTTCTTCAAATTGAATTAGGTAGTAGTGATAAATATAATTAAAATATAAAGTAAAAGTTTACAACATAATAAAAATAAAATATATGGAGGGGAATTTAATGACAAATTCTAAAACTACTACAAGAGATTCAGTACAAAGATTTGGGAAATTTCTAAGTGGTATGGTAATGCCAAATATTGGAGCTTTTATAGCTTGGGGACTTATAACAGCATTTTTTATTGCAACTGGATGGCTGCCAAATGAAAAACTAGCAACTTTAGTTGATCCAATGCTTAAATACTTATTACCTATATTAGTAGGATTTACTGGCGGTAAAATGGTTGGTGGAGCAAGAGGTGGAGTTATAGGATCAATAGCGACAATAGGAGTTATAGTTGGTGCAGAGATACCAATGTTTATTGGAGCTATGATAATGGGACCTTTAGCAGGTTTAGTAATTAAAAAATTTGACGAAGCTGTTGACGGAAAGATTCCAGCTGGTTTCGAAATGCTAGTAAATAATTTCTCTATCGGTATTATAGGAATGATAATGGCTATACTTGCATTTTACGCTATAGGACCAGTAGTTGTTGTAATAACAGGATTCTTAAAAGGCGGAGTTGAAGCGTTAGTTTCAAGAGGTTTATTACCTTTAGTATCAATCTTTATCGAACCAGCTAAGATTTTATTCTTAAATAATGCTATAAATCATGGTGTTATGGGTCCAATAGGAATAGAACAAGTTCAAGAAGCTGGAAAATCAATAATGTTCTTATTAGAATCAAATCCAGGACCAGGATTAGGCGTTTTATTAGCTTATTGGATGTATAGTAAAGGTGCTATAAAACAATCTGCACCTGGAGCAGTAATAATACATTTCCTTGGAGGTATTCATGAAATTTACTTCCCTTATATATTAATGAATCCAGCACTTTTATTAGCAGTAATTGCAGGGGGAGCATCTGGAGTATTAACATTCTCAGTTTTAGGAGCTGGACTTGTAGCAACACCTTCACCAGGAAGTATAGTTGCATTAATTGCAATGGCACCAAAGGGAGGATTACTTCCAGTTTTAGCAGGAGTAGCTGTAGCAACAGTAGTTTCATTCTTAGTAGCTGTACCATTTGTTAGAAGCGCTGCAAAAAATGAAAAAGAAGATAATTTAGAAGAAGCAAAAGCAAAAGTTAAGGGAATGAAAACTATAAATAAAACAAACGTTAATAAAATAGTTTTTGCATGTGATGCTGGTATGGGATCTAGTGCAATGGGAGCTTCAAAATTTAGAAATAAAATTAAAGATTTAGGTCTTGGAATAGAAGTTGTTCATGCATCTGTAGATGAAATACCTAGCAACACTGATATTGTAGTTACACATGTAACTCTAATGGATAGGGCAAGAAAATCTTCACCAAATTCAGAAGTTATAGGAATTCAAAATTTCTTAACAGATGATAATATTCAAGAATTATATAATAGATTATCAAGTAATAACTATGTAGGTGTTAAATAATAAATTATGAAATAAAAGGTGTAAAGTAATTACACCTTTATTTTTTATTCGTAAATATTGTTATATTAATAGCAATCTTAATAATTTAAAAATACTCTGATATAATTATATAAAATGAAGAGAATATTCAGAAATGTCAGTAAGTAATTAAGACAATTATGACGGATGATTAAGTTGAGTTAAGATATAACAAGGAATAAAATATAGGTGTAAGGAGTTGGACAAGTAAAAATGTCATTATTGGAGAGGTTTAATATGAAAAATAAAAAACTAAACTCTAGACAGAAAGAAATAATTCAGATACTAACTAAATCTACAGTGACAAGTCCATTAACAACAGCTTCAATAGCAGAGAAATTATCAATAAGTTCTAGAACTGTACTTAGAGAAATGCCCAAAATAGAAGCGTGGCTAGAAGAAAATGAATTTAGATTTATTAAAAAACCAGGAGTAGGTTTAGTAATTGATGAAGACTTAGAAAATCAAAAATTAATATTAGAATTACTAGAAGTAGAAAAAATTGAAAAGGAATACTCTAAAGAGGAAAGAAAAAAGATTGTTATCAGTGAACTTCTTATTTCACAAGAGCCTATTAAATTATTTTA
>JAEZAL010000050.1 GCA_023427705.1 Bacillota bacterium
ACCCTTTCACGGTGGTAACAGGGGTTCGATTCCCCTAGGAGTCACCATTATGGAAGCATAGCTCAGCTGGGAGAGCATCTGCCTTACAAGCAGAGGGTCACAGGTTCGATCCCTGTTGTTTCCACCAATAATGGCTCAGTAGCTCAGTTGGTTAGAGTGCCGGCCTGTCACGCCGGAGGTCGAGGGTTCGAGCCCCTTCTGAGTCGCCATTTCAAACTTAAGATAAATACGCTGGCATGGCTCAACGGTAGAGCAGCTGACTTGTAATCAGCAGGTTGTAGGTTCGATTCCTATTGCCAGCTCCAAAAGCTTTAGATTATTCTAAAGCTTTTTTTATTTTATAAACATATAAGTAAATTAAATATCATATTATCATCTTGATGTAATTTAGATATTGTAACGAAGAAAAAAATAAAAAGAAAAGCATAATTAAATGCTATAAAAGCATACAAGATAATTTCCATAATTCCGGACGTGGAGAGGAATTATTTCCTTTAAGTATATAAGGAGGTTAACATCATATTACGGTGACTTGGAGCCTGCGACACAGCTTAGAACGGCCAATAAGAAAAGTATAAGTAAATTTTATAAAAATAAGTAAAATAATTTTCATAATTCCGAATGAAAAGAGGAATTATTTAATTCAGTATAAGGAAGAGATAAGTATTATATTAGGTTGACTTGGAGCTTGCGACGGAGCTTAAATCGCTGAATAAGAAAAGTATAATTAAAGTCTATAAAAGTAAGTAAAATAATTTTCATAATTCCGAACGTAGAGAGGAATTATTTCCTTTGAATATAGAAGGAGATTAATATCATATTACTGTGATTTGGAGCCTGCGACGGAGCTTAGAACAGTGAATAAGAAGAGTATAAGTAAAGTCTATAAAAGTAGATAAAATAATTTTCATAATTCCGAATGAAAAGAGGAATTATTTCATTCAGTATAAAAGAGAGAGAATCATTATGTTACGGCGACTTGGAGCTTGCGACGGAGCACGGAATATAATGATTCTCTCTCTTCCTATTTTCTTTTTAAATTAAGTTGAATTCTTATATCTTCAGTATAGAATTTATATAGTTTAAAGTTACCTAAAAGTCTTGAAGATATTCTTTCTGTGTAAGTTGTTCTTATATCAGCTAAACTTAAATTTGTTGATATAAGCATTTTCTTTTTTCTAAGCAATTTCTTATTTAATAAATTAAAAAATTCTGTTGTTGAAAAATCAGTTATCTGTTCTGCACCTAAGTCATCTATAATTAATAAATCACAGTTTATCAGCATATTTTCAAGTTCAGAATTGCTTTCAAATTTTATTTCACGTAAATTACTCATAAGTTCATCTACAGTTCTGTAAACTACTAGGAATCCATCATCTAAAAGTTCTTTTGCAATACAACAACTTAAAAATGTTTTTCCTGTTCCGGAATCACCATAAAATAAAAGATTATCAGTTGTAGAATTAAAATTTGGAATATAATCTTCTCTAAGATATTTAAGGATATTTTCAATATTTTTTCTTGGAGAAAATCTATCATCTTCATTTAATTTATGGTTAGAGAATAAGGACAAATTAAAGTTGCTAAAATTATTAACCAAAAGTGTATCCTTTAAATCAGAGTTCTTATAATAAAGTTGAACTAATTTCTTTCTAAAGCAAGAGCATCTATTTATACCAATATACCCCTCATCTTTACATTTTTGACATCTATAATGTAGGTTTAAATAATCGGCATCATAACCATTTTCAACTAAAGCTTCTGTTTTCTTAACTCTTAAATCTGTTATTTCATCTTTAAATTTATTTAGAGTGCTTTCATCAATACCTTTTAAAATAGATAATGAAAGACCTAGGGATTTCTTTTGAATTAAGCTATCTAATTCTAATATTTCTGGATGATGTGTCTCTATTTCTTTACGGCGTTTTATTAAATTTTTCTTTTCTTCAGCTCTAATGTTTTCATAAATTAAAGCTAATTCTTTTTCATATCCTTTAATCATCAGTATCCCATCCTAACAATTTCTTTTCTAAATCGTCATAATCATAATCTCTACCTTTAAAATTATCAAATCTTAATTTTGGCTTATTAGAGCCCTTGGAATTATTATAAACCTTTTTCGAAGCTGAACTCTTATAGTTAGCTTCTTTCTTCTCTATATCTTGTAAAGTTTTTAAATTATCTTTGTTCCAACTCGATAAAATACCATCAATGTATTTAAAGTCTGCTCTGTTTAGCCTCTGGAAACAAATATCACAAGCTTTTTTTATTACATCAAGAGAGAAGTTATAAGTTGAAGTCCATTTTTCAAGCATATCTTCTTGAGGTTTCATAATATCAGAATTTCTAATTCCTAAGAACTTTAATATTTCTCTATAAGTTCCCCATTTATCTTCAGCTTTTCTTATGTAGTTTTGAGCATCATCAACTGTCTTTATTTTCATTTCATTCCAAGCAATCGCTACTTTCTCAATATATCTAAAGTTAGTTTTTCCTTTTGATGCACAATATTCAATTAATATTAAGATTAATTCATAAGAAAAATTGAAATCCTTTTTCCAACTAATATAGGTTTCAATTTCACTAGGGGATAGAGTTCTACCTAATAACTTACCTATATCCTTCATCATTGAGCTATTTGTAGTATTAGTTAATTCTTCAACTAAATTAAATTTTTCAACACTACCTGTTTCTTCGTTAGATATATCTACAAATTCTATATGAAAATTCCCCATATTATCTATTGGGATAAGTTTTATTATACCTTCATCATTCCAATAGTTAAGAGCATTTACAATATCTGATTCTAAAAGATTTAAGGATGTGGCTAAAACCGTAGAGTTAACTCCAGGCTCGCCTGTGAAATTGTATTTAAGCATTAAAAGATATACCTTTACAAATTCTCCTCTAGCTTTTGGCATGTATCTTTCAATAAATATATTACTAACAGGAGTAAACTTTAAAGGCTTAGACTTAAACATAAAAGTGCTCATAATTTGTTTTACCTTTCTAAAAGTAATAGTACAATACTTTCATTATATCAAAGTGAATAAATACCCTCAATATTAGTAAAAAATATAAATAGGAATATTATTTTAATAAATGGAGAAAATATTACAGTGCTTGTTAATAAAAAGAGAGGAGTGCTTATGGATATAAAAGGTAGATCGGTAAGGCTAAATAAAATATTCATTAAAGTTGTCTTACTAACAATCATAGTAAATATTACTTTAACTAGTAATTATTCAAAAGTTAATGCAAAAGTTAATGATAACTTAAATATTAGCTTAAACAATAAAGTTTATTCAGTATCTGAAGATATATCAGAAAATGTTTTAGATAACTTAATTGTTGCACTAACTGGGAAAATAAATGCTTATGAAGTAATACTAGAAAATAATATTATAGGCTATACTGTTTTAGATAATAATTTAGAAAATATAAAAAATATTGTCCTGAAAAAATATATAGATGAAAACAGTATAAAAGAGGATATGGTAAAAGAATTTTATATTAAAGGAGATATTTCATTAAGAAAAGAACGACTTGATGTAGAATTACTTCAAACTAATGAGGAAGTAGCAGATAATATTTATGAGCTATCTAAGAAAGAGCCTTATAATATCAAAATAAGTATAAAATACTTAAAAGAAGAAATAAACGGTATAAAACCATCAACTATAATAATTCCTACAGAAGCCTTATATTTAGGTGAATCTAAGATAGAAGAAGGGGTTTATGGAATTAAAAAAGATACAAAAGAAGTTATAGTTGAATCAGGAAAAATAATAAGTTCAAGAATAATTAAAGAAGATATAATTAAAGATCAAATTAGTAAAAAAATTTATAGAGGAATCAAAAATCCTTATGAATACGGAGTTGCTTTTTTAAGTCATCCAACTAGGGGGGGCTACATGACATCTGGTTATGGTGAAAGGTGGAATTCATTTCATAAGGGAATAGATATTGCAGGAAATATAGGTGATGATGTTATTGCTGCAATGGATGGAGAAGTAATTTATGCTGAATATAACAATGGAGGATATGGGAATCTAATTATAATCAAGCATGAAGATGATATGAGTACATACTATGGACATTTGAATGACTATTATGTAAAAGTGGGAGATAAGATAAAAAAGGGAGATATAATTGGTAGCATAGGCAATACTGGATTTAGCACTGGACCACATTTACATTTTGAGCTAAGAGTAAATGATGAGGCAGTAGATCCTACTAATTACATTGTTCAATAGTAATAGTCTATAAGAATAAAATATTAATATAAAAAACTCAAGCTAAATTATGCTTGAGTTTTTATTTTATTATTGATTTGATGTTAACAACTCCATCACCTTGATAGTTTTTGGGTAGACTATCTATTGGCTCACAAGCTACTTTTAATATTGATGAAATATCTTTTGGAGATAAGTTCTTATCCTCTTCATATATAAGTGCACATATACCTGCTATATAAGCTGCTGCTATTGATGTACCAGAAAAAGTTTTATAAGATAAATCTAGCTTTGATGGATATAGTTTATTTCCATCACGTTCAGAAATAAAATTAACATCAGAATTTAATGAAACTATATTGGCACAAGCTGCGCAGAGATTAGGTTTATTATCTCTTCTTGTAGTACCTATAGAAGAGTAAGTATAAGGTTCTATACTTGAAGATGAATCATATCCTGAAACGGTTATACATTTATCACAAAGAGCAATACCTGTGATAGAACCATCTAAATTTTTATTACTTCCACTTGGTAATATACAAGTAATATTCTTGCTGTTAATTAAAGAAACTAATGAATCGAATAATTTTTGAAAAAATATATTATATCCCAATAATTCAAATGGAAGACATAGAATCTTGATGATGTTTTTATCCCCCTCTTTAGCTACTAATTCCATTGCATATAGAATATCAGAAAAATAACCCTTACCAGTTTTATCAAAGGCTTTATATGAATAAATAGAACTTTCAGGGGCTATACCACTATACAATCCATTAGACTTTTTACCATTACCTGCAATAATTCCTGCTGTACAAGTTCCATGACCATTATCATCATAAGGATAATGATAATGATTAATTAAATCTATAAATAAGGCTATTCTATTATATGGAGTAGTCAAATCAGTATGTGGATAAACTCCTGAATCTATTATAGCTATTCCAATTCCTTTTCCTTTATTTCTATTTTTATTAGATAATCTAACTTTATTTGCAGTATTTACACTTATACCACATAAGAATAAGTATTCGTCAAAACAAATATATTCAATTTCAGGATATTCTAAAAGTCTTTGTATCCCTTTAGCGTTTAGTCTAGCTGATATTACTTTACAAGATGCAATATGATTTATTATAGTACCCTTGTATGAAGATATATTTTTTATTATACTATCTTGAAATCTTTTATACTTAATTAATATTCTATAATTATTATAGGAATTTGATGCTATACATGATTTTAAGTTTGGCTCTAATCTTTTGGTTAAAGAAAACATAATAATCTCCTAAAATTGATCACAATATATATTATAGTGAAGGGCATACTTTTGTTAATATAATAAAATAATATTGATATAGTAACTATTTATAATTATTTATAAAAGAAAAGAGAGGTTTTATCCTCTCCATTTAAATATTACTATACCTATTATCATAATTGCCACACCGATAAATTCTCTAAGTCCAAAGGACACTTTTTCAGTTCCAAATAAACCAAATGCATCTATTATTCCAGCTGAGGCTAGTTGAGCTATTAATATTATTCCAATACCTACTGTTGCTCCCATGGAGCCTATACTTTTCATAACAGTAAAAATTATAATAACACCAAGAATTCCTCCTAGTAAATAAAGCTTATTTACTTCTTTTACAGCTTTAAAGTTTCCATTACCAAAGAACATTAATATTACTAGTGTTAATATTAATGCAGTTCCTTGGACTATTACATTTGTTTCCCAAGTTCCAACTTTTTCTTCTAGCCTTGTATTAAATATGCCTTGAAGTGTCATAGATATTCCAGAAATTATTGCATAAATTATTGCTAACATTATATCACCTCAAAGCTATTATTCCCTTTAGGTATTATAAATATTAAAAAACCTCCTATTAAAAATAGAAGGTTTTCTTTTAATTCTCTAAAAATGATTCGCTAATTTGGGTTTTAGAATAGCCTAAAGTTATTCCTAGGCTTACAAAATCTTCAACAAGCGTTAAATAATGGTCTTCAGAAGGTGATATAATTAAATCATTTAAATCTATAAATAAATTTAAAAATTGATCGCTTAAACAATAATCATTTGGCTTTATTGCTATCTCTTCTATAGAAGTATAATTTTTATCTATACCTATAGATAAAATCGTAGCAAAGCAATCTAAAAACTTTTCAAATAAAGCTTCTTTGTTTACTTCAGAATCTTCTCCAATCCAATATTTATAACATTTTGTTTCATCAGCTAGATGACTTATTTTAGTATGTAGCTCTAGATTTTTTCTAGCCCAAATTTTATACTCACTTAAGTTGCTGTCAATTATAAGTTGTTTATTTCTTTCTATTTGAGCCTCAAAAAAAGACTTAATTTCCATAAACATCCTCCTGGCTTTTTGGATTTACCATATACTATTTTACAGAATTAATTTATAAAAGAAAAGGAGGGAAAACGAATACAAAAAAATAATTTTTTGATATTATAGAATTTTTGAATTAAATAAAAAATTTCTACTCTATACCAGAATAGAAATTTCTTTTTATACTTATTTATAAATATAAATTCTTTTTTAAAGGATAACTCTTTATTAATGTTTCTCTTTTGTTATTTGAAAATCTCCATAATTCAATTCTATCTACCTTTAAAGTATCACATTTAGGTTTGAAGTTTACTTCACCATCTATCTTTTTCATATCTCTTGGAATAAAATTAAGGTTAGCTAAAGATATATGCATTGATGGTTCGCTAGAAGTATCTTGAACATTAAATCCATGTAGCCTTAATGTATCATTCATCAATCTATTCATTCTTTTAATATACCCAACATCTTCAATTTTAATATTTAAGGTTTTGTTAGTTTCTGAAACAGAAACTTCTTTTAATAATTGAACCTTAAAATTCTTATATGGTTTAACTATTTTATCTATTACAAGATCTAATTTATCTATATTAGGATTCTCTATTATTTCTAAAGGTATATAAGGGGCTGGAGAATTTCTGTTTGCCCTAAACTTTTTAGAAAGATTCTTTTGTATAGGATTTAAATTTTTATATGATTCATCATCAAATAATGCAACTAAGTAATATTTCATAGCTTCAGCCTCTCATATTATATTTATTTACATATATTTTTATTGTAAAAAAACTATTTTATAAATTATAACATATTACAGAAAATTAAAAAAGATTATATAATTTAAAAATTTTATTGATATTTTATATTAAAGTACGCAAAAAGCCATTTTGGAAGAAAAAACGCTATTTAATTAAATTATTTTTATGTTATAATGTTAAATGTAAGTTTTTAAGTAAGTTACATAGAATGGATAATTGTTGAAATAATAGGAAACATTAATATATATATATAAATTATGATAAGGGTGAAACGGATGGAAAAGTTAGTTATAAATGGAGGAAAAGTTTTAAAAGGATCAGTTGATATAAATGGTGCTAAAAATTCAGCTGTTGCTATACTACCAGCTGCTATAATGGCTAGCGAGGGGAAGTGCATTATTGATAATGTGCCAGACATAGAAGATGTTCATTGTCTTGAAAGAATATTAGCAAGCCTTGGATGTACAATTAATAAAATAGATAACAATACTATAGAAATAGATGCTACAGATGTTACAAGTGTTAATGCATGTACTGATGATGTTAGAAGAATGAGAGCTTCATATTATTTTATAGGAGCTTTATTATCAAGATTTAAAAAAGCAAGAGTAGAACTTCCAGGGGGATGCCCTATTGGGGTTAGACCAATAGATCAACATATTAAAGGTTTTGAAGCTTTAGGAGCTAATGTTACTATTGAACATGGAGCAGTTACAATTGAAGCAGAAAAACTTCATGGAGCAAATATATTTTTTGATGTAGTTACTGTAGGAGCAACTATTAATGTTATGATTGCAGCAACACTAGCAGAAGGTACTACTGTACTTGAAAATGTTGCGAAGGAACCTCATGTTGTTGATGTAGCAAACTTCCTAAACTCTATGGGAGCAGACATTAAAGGTGCTGGAACAGATGTAATTAGAATAAAAGGTGTTGAAAAATTAGTAGGATGTAATTATAGTGTTATTCCAGATCAAATAGAAGCAGGAACATTCATGATTGCTGCTGCAGCAACTAAAGGAGATGTAACTATAAATAATGTTATCCCAAAACACTTAGAATCTATTGCAGCTAAACTTATAGAAATGGGTGCCATAGTAGAAGAAGGAGACGATAGTGTTAGAGTTTATGTAGAGGGTGACTTAAAAGGAGTTAATGTTAAGACAGCTCCTTATCCAGGATTCCCAACAGATGTACAACAACCTATGTCAGCACTATTAAGTACAGTACCAGGAAAAAGTTTAATTGCAGAAACTATTTGGGAAAGTAGACATAAACATATAGATGAGCTTAAAAAAATGGGAGCTACTATAAAAGTTGAAGGTAGAACTGCAATAATTGAAGGTCAAGATAAATTAGTTGGAGCAAAAGTAATAGCAACAGACTTAAGAGCTGGAGCAGCTATGGTTATAGCTGGATTAGTAGCAGAAGGTGTTACTGAAATATACGAAATTGAACATATAGATAGAGGATATCCTCATATAGAAAACAAGTTCGCAGCCCTAGGTGCAGAGATTACTAGAGTCGTAGAAGAGTAATATCTATGGGGGAAGAATGATGAAATTTTGTTCATTATACAGTGGAAGTAGTGGAAATAGCATATTTATTGCTTCTGAAAATGCAAGGATTTTAATAGATGCGGGTTTACCAGGAAAGAAAATAGACGAAGCCTTAAAAAGTATAGGAGAAGATCCTAAAAATTTAGATGGAATTTTTGTAACCCATGAGCATTCAGATCATATTAAGGGGATTGGTGTTTTATCCCGTAAATATGATATTCCTATTTATACAAATGCAGATACATGGAATGTGATGGAAGGGTTAATAGGAAAAATAAAAGAGCATAATATAAGAATAATGGATAGACGTTCTACAATGTGTATAAAAGACTTAGATGTAATTTCATTTAATATACCTCATGATGCTGTTGCACCAGTTGGTTATACTGTACATTGTAAAGGTAAAAGGGCAAGTGTGACAACAGACTTTGGAATATACACAGAAGAAATAAGAGATAATATAAAGGATTCAGAAGTTATATTATTAGAAAGTAATCATGATGTTAGTATGTTAAAGTTTGGTCCATATCCATATACTTTAAAGAGAAGAATTTTAAGTGAAGTTGGCCATTTATCTAATGAAGATTGTGGAAAAGCAATAGTAGATTTAATAAATTATAAACCAAATAAAAAGATATTATTAGGACATTTAAGCGGAACTAATAATCACCCTGAATTAGCATTAGAAACTGTTAGTGGAGTTTTAAGAGAAAATAATATAATAACAAATAAAGATATTGATTTAACTATGGCTAACAGGCATAGTCCTAGTAACGTAATATTAGTTTAGTAAATTTAAATAAAAAACATATAAGAAGGAGAAAAAAATATGAGTTTATATAAGCAATGGACTGATATGGTAGTAGAATACGTTAAAGTAAAAGGAGAACAAGCTTTTTGGAATGAGTATATGGAAATAGAAAAGTCTATATACAAAGAAATATTATCAAAGCATACAGAAAACTTTACTTTTACAATAAATGATTTAGCTAAAAAGCAAAACACAACAGCTGAATTCATTATGGGATTTGTTGACGGGGTTAACGATAGTTTAAAAAATCAATTAGATTTAGAAGAATTAACAGCAGATGAAGAAATAACTTTAGAAGTAGATTTAGAAAAGTTATACTTTAATATGTTAGATGCAAAGGCTGAATATTTATATAGCCTACCACAATGGGAAGGTATTTTCTCACCAGAAAAGAGAAAAGAAATTCAAAAGCAATATAGAGAATCTACAATGGTAAGAAATGAAAACAAAATAGGAAGAAATGACCCTTGCACATGTGGAAGTGGAAAGAAATATAAGAAGTGTTGTGGAAAATAATTATGTTTGTAAAGAGACCTATAAATTATAGGTCTCTTTGTTTTATTTTAAATGTATATCTATTATAATTAAAATGAGTAAATTTTTGGGAGGAGATATAATGGATAATAATTTAAAATGGGTAAATGAACAAAAAGTGTTAAGAACAATAGAGTCTCTTAATAAAAACAACATGAATGGATATTTAGTAAATACAAATGAGGAACTAATAGAAAAAATAAAGGAATTAGTTGGCGAAGGAGCTACTGTATCTTGTGGGGGATCAGTATCGTTATTTGAAACAGGGGTAATGGATCATTTAAGAAGCGGAAGGTATAAATTTCTAGATAGATATGAAGAAGGATTAAGTAAAGAAGAAATTACAAATATATTTAAAGAAAGTTTCTTTGCTGATACATATTTTGCAAGTAGTAATGCTGTGACAGAGGATGGAAAACTATATAATGTAGACGGTATGGAAATAGAGTTGCAGCAATGCTTTTTGGACCAGAGAAGGTGATTTTAATAGTTGGGGTTAATAAGATAGTTAAAAATATAGATGAAGCAGTTATGAGAAATAGAGAAATATCAGCACCTGCAAATGCAAAAAGATTAAATAAACTAACACCTTGTACTAAAGTAGGATATTGTGTAGATTGTAAGGGAAGCGATAAGATATGTAGAGAATTTACAGTAATATCAAGCCAAGGTGATAAGGATAGAATACATGTAATATTTATGAATAAAGAAATTGGATATTAAAATAGCTAAGAAGTAAGCCTAAGAGATAATACTTCATGAAAATTTCTTCCACTAAACTTTCAAGTGTATCTATTAATTTTACAATGAATTAGAAGGCATAAGTAAAATTATATAGATACATCTTTTTTATTGAAAACTATATTAAATAAAGGTTTTATTGTGTCAAAAAGTCTATTAATAAATAATTATATTATATAGGAATTAATAAGTGAGGAGATCGCAATGTTTGAGATGTTTCCTTTTCTATTTAATAATATAATGGGAAGTGAATTTAATAATAATAGATTAAATAATTACAATACGGTAAATAAAAATAATTACAACGGAAATGTATATAGTGGAAACACTGATAATGGTAATTACAAATATGGAAGTTTTACTAATGGAAGTGATATAATTAATGTGTTTAGTGGTAGCTTTGCGGGAACATTTAGTAGTATATTTAATGATGTTTTCAATACTTTAATTAATAATGAGGGATTAATTAATAGTATAGTAGAAACTATAATAAATAGCGATGCTATGAGCTCTTTAATAGAAGAAGAGGACGAAGAAGAAATAAAATTAGATTTTAGGGATTATGGTGATAGATACCTTATAGAGGGAAAGCTAGAAGGAGCAAGCAAAAAGGATATAGACATAGATTATGAAAATGATCATATAAGTATAAAGGTAAAAAGACAGGCGTTAAAAGATAACTCACTTACAATAGCTATGATTCAAGATAAAGATTATGCTGAAAGAAGCTTTTATGTGCCAAGGGTTGATCCAAGAAGAATTCAAGCTGTATTTAATGCAGATGTATTAAGGGTATATCTAAAAAAACTACCAGAGGTAGACGAAGGTACTACAGTGATAGATGTAGAGGAATATAGCAGTTAAATAACTTAAAATATTTAAAACTTAAGAGGAGAAAATGGGATGAATATAACTATAATTTCAGTTGGTAAGTTAAAAGAAAAGTATTTAAAACAAGCAATAGATGAGTATTCTAAAAGATTATCTAGGTATTGCAAGTTAGATATTATAGAACTACCAGATGAAAAAACACCAGACAATGCATCTGAAAAAGAGGAACAACAAATAAAAGATAAAGAAGGAGATTTAATCCTTTCAAAAATAAAAGAGAATATGCATGTTGTTGCTATGGATTTAAAAGGTGAAAACCTAACATCCGAACAATTTGCATCATACATAGAAAACTGTGGAGTTATGGGAAACTCAAATATAGCATTTGTAATAGGTGGAAGTCTAGGTTTATCACAAAAGGTAATAAAGAGATCAAACTATAAGCTTTGCTTCTCAAAAATGACATTTCCACATCAGTTATTTAGAGTAATGTTATTAGAACAAATATATAGAGGCTTTAGAAT
>JAEZAL010000059.1 GCA_023427705.1 Bacillota bacterium
CTTCAATAGAATATATATCAATTTCGCAACCATTTTTAATAAATTCTTCCCCTATTTTATTAGCTACAAATTTAGTATTTCCAGTACCACTAAAATATAAAACTATTCCCTTCAAGGCAAATTCCCCCTAATTAATATTCTACTATTATATTAAGTAACATTTATACAATTTAAGTAATATTATAAATTAATTGGGATATTTTGGGAATAGTTTTTTGTAGTCATATTTTTCTTATTTATTTGTAAATATGATAAATTACTTCTTAAACCTTAATATTAACCTTTGCTTCTACTTTTTTCTAAATTTCCAAAATAAAACTGCAGCTAATAATAACAATCCACATATTAATAAGTAACTTAAAAATAATGGATTCGATAAGCTACCAAAGAAAATTATAAGAGATCCTAAAGTTGCTAAAATAGGATTAACCTTTCCTTTCCAAAGACCTTTGATTTCTCCACTTACGCCCATTTTAAATACTTTAAAATATAAAAGTATATATAATAAATAATTAACAGTTATAGATATTTCTGAAATATCTCCATTTGGTAACAAATTATTATTTTGAGTTATGTAATGTACTAATAAGCAAACTAAAGAAATTACAAAAGCAACTATAGCTGAATATACTGGCATTCCTAAAGATTTATTCACTTTTTTTACTATCTCTGATTTAGGAAACATATCTCTTATTGCTAGTGAATAAGGCATTCTAATATGTCCCATTACTAGTCCATTTACTGTTCCTAAAATAGAAATAACAACAAATGTTAAAATTATCTTAGCTCCCCATTGTCCAAATATCATATTTGCTGCTAAATCAACATGAGCATCGCCTAATGCCATAATTTGTTCTGGTCCAACATATATGCTTATTCCAACAAAATAAAGAACATATATTAGAAGAATGAACAAAGGTGCTATAATTAATGCTTTTGGTAAATTCTTTTTAGAATCTTTAATTTCATGTCCTATTGATGTTGCAATTATCCACCCATCAAATGAAAATGCTATTGGTGCAATTGCTGCTATCCATGAAGCTGATGTCATATTAACAACATCCCCCATATTAATAGAACTAGGATTACCAAAAAATACTCCTGCTAAAGCAATTAAAATTAATGGTATAACTTTAATAACAGTTGATGCATTTTGAAAATATCCTCCTAATTTACCAGATAGTAAATTTAAGATATAAAATACTACAATTACAGCTAGTCCAATAAGAGTATGTAGAGCTAGTCCTCCTTCGATTCCAAATAACATACATATATATATACCAGCTACCCAAGAAACTACTGCAACTAATGTAGGATAATATAAAAAGGTATGAAACCATCCAAATGCACAAGCAATTGATTCATTATAAGAATATTCAGCATAAGATATTATCCCCCCTGCCTTTGATTCTCTTGATGCAAGCTCTGATATAGTTAAACTTCCAAAGATAATACCTAATGCAGCTATACAAAAAACTAAAACGCCTAATGTAATACTTCCATTTGTAGCTACAAGTATATTATCGCTTTTAAAAAATATACCCGATCCAATTACTATACCAACTATCATACCGATAGCAGTAAATAGACCATATTCGTTTTTTTTCATTTTTCCACCTCATCCTTACGTTATATTAAAAATCTATAATTTCTATGTCCAATATATCATAGATATGGAAAAATAAGAACAAAAATTTATCATATTTTAAATTTTTTTTATACTATTTAAATTAAAATTAGTATAAAAGTACAAATATTTTGGGTTGTTTATATACATATTATATAAAAGCATTGAATATTAAATTATATATATGTAAAATATTTACAATACCTAAAAGCTATTTTATTTTATGGAGGGATTTTTAATGAAAAAAGTTTTATCAACTATATTAACCGCTTCATTATTAGCTGGTACATTTGTTGGTTGTTCTTCTAATTCTGGAAAAACAGAAAACGATACCAAAAATAATGAAAATAAAGTTGTAAAAGTATTTCAACTTAAGGTTGAAATAAATGACGCTTTATTAAAACTTGCTGAAGAATATGAAAAGGAAACTGGAGTTAAAGTTGAAATAACTTCTGTTGGTGGTGGTGCCGACTATGGTGCTGCTCTAAAAGCTGAGTTCCAAAAAGGTACAGAACCAGATATATTTATGATCCAAGGAGCTGGCGATTTAAAAGTATGGGAACATAAACTAGATGACCTATCATCTGAAAAATGGGTTTCAAATGCATTTGATGGAACCTTAGATACTGTTAAAAAAGATGGAAAGTTATATGGAATGCCAGTTGCTATAGAAGGGTATGGACTTGCTTATAATAAAGATATATTAGATAAGGCATCAATTGATCCAAATTCTATAAATACCTTTGATAAATTAAAGGAAGCTGTAGAAAAACTTGATTCTATGAAAGCTGATCTTGGTTTAGAAAATGTAATATCTTATACAACTAAAGAAACTTGGGTAACAGGAAATCATACTTTTAATATAGCATTAGCTACTCAAGAAAAGCCTGATGAATTTACTCAAAATTATATAGCTGGTACTGCAGATATAGTTAATAATCAAAATTTTAAAGATTGGATGAATTTAGTTGATTTATTAACTAAATATGCTGGTGGAGCTGCTTTAGATACTATTGACTATAGTACACAAGTTGGTAACTTTGCACTAGGAAAAACTGCATTTCTTCATCAAGGTAACTGGGTAGCTGGTGATTTAGCTGGTTTAGGTGCTGAATTTGATATGGGTTTTGTTCCTCTAGCTATTAATAATGATACTAAAATAAGCGGAAGTATTCCTGTTGGTGTTCCTATGTATTGGACAGTTAATAAAGATTCAAAAGTTAATGCTGAAGCAAAAGCATTCCTTGATTGGATGGTTTCAAGTGAAACTGGTCAAAAATCATTAATCGAAGATATGAAAATGATTCCAGCATATAAAAACTTTACTATAAAAACTGATGATAAACTTGCTAAATCTATAATGGAATTCAGTGATGCAGGAAATACAATTCCTTGGGCATTTACTAACCTTCCTGATGGATTCTCTATGGAAAATATAGGACCTATCTTCTCTAAATATGCTAAAGGAGAAATAGATAAAACTCAAATGCTAGAAGAAATACAAGCATTAACTAAAAAATAATTCAAGTTAATTAAGTGTCCGCAGGCTTAAGGCCTGTGGATATTTACATATTTATAAAGGGGCTGATTAAATGAAGAAAAAAACAAAAAATAATAAGGGCTTTTGGATATTTGTTGCACCCTCTTTGTTTGCACTTATAATGGTTGTACTAATTCCTTTTATTATAGGAATTTATTATACTTTCACAAACTGGAATGGCGCAAATCCAAATTATGATTTCGTTGGCCTTTCTAATTACAGCAATCTTATAAAAGATACTCAATTTATTTATTCATTTAAAATCACTACTATTTATACTATTGCTAGTGTAATTACAATTAATTTAATAGGTTTTGCTTTAGCTTATTTTGTTACAAGAAATCTTAAGACTAAAAATATTTTAAGAACTGGATTTTTCATGCCAAATCTTATAGGAGGACTTATCTTAGGATTTATATGGCAATTTTTATTTAATTCAGTATTTACATCCTTAGGTGGTAAATTAGGCTCACCTCTTTTATCGACTTCCCTTCTGCAAGAAAGTACTACTGCAATGTTTGCTATGCTTATAGTTTCTTCATGGCAATATGCTGGTTATATTATGGTTATTTATGTTGCTGCATTGGAAAATGTTCCAACCGATTTAATAGAGGCTAGTACAATTGATGGTGCTAATGGATTCCAAAGCTTTAAACATATAACTTTACCTATGGTGGCACCTTCAATAACTATTTGCTTATTCCTAACACTTGCAAATTCATTTAAGTTATTTGATTTAAATTTCTCATTAACACCTTTAAAACCAACGGAAATGCTATCTCTAAATATTTATAAAGAGGCTTTTGTTTCAAATAATATGGGAGTTGGACAAGCTAAAGCTATTATATTCTTTATTTTTGTAACAGCAATATCTATAACCCAAGTTTATTTAACTAAGAAAAGGGAGGTAGAAATGTAATGAAGACACCACAAAGTAAATTAAAAACTTTAAATAGTTATAACTATAAACTAGGAATCCTCGAAATACTAGGTTGGTTATTATTAATAATTTACATGATTCCTTTTTATCTTATGCTAATAAACTCATTTAAAACTAGAAGAGAAATATTTGCTGATACTACAGGATTCCCATCTGAATGGAACTTTAATAACTATACTACTGCTATTGAAAGAATGAATATGGGAAGTGCTTTTATTAATTCTTTAATAATAACTTCTTTAAGCATCGTATTAATAGTACTATTTTCATCTATGGCAGCTTGGGCTTTAGCAAGAAATAAATCAAAAACAAGTAAGGTTATATTTTATTTGTTTATAAGTGCTATGATTGTTCCCTTCCAAGCTGTTATGCTGCCATTAGTTAAATGGATGGGGCTAATTAGAATTGATGCATTAAATTTCAGTATGATAGGAACTCATTACGGACTTATATTTATGTATATTGGATTTGGTTCAAGTATGAGTATATTCTTATACCATGGCTTTATAAATAATATTCCTTTGGAAGTAGAAGAAGCTGCTATAATAGATGGCTGCAATAAGTGGCAATTATATTCAAAGGTAGTTTTTCCTCTTCTAAAACCTATAACTGTTACTGTAATGGTCTTAAACGGAATATGGATATGGAATGACTTCTTACTACCATTCCTAACTATAAACGGTAAAATAAATACTATTCCCCTTGCAATGAATAACTTCTTCGGTGCCTTCTCAAAACAATGGGAACTAGCTATGTCTGCATTAATTCTAGCTATAATCCCTATAATTTTTTTCTATTTCTTTGTTCAAAAATATATAATTAAAGGAATTGTTCAGGGTTCAATAAAATAATTTAATATTTCTATAATAATTAATCCGTTATATAATTGTTTTATAAAAACTATTAAGGAGATTATTATGGAAAAGGTATTACTTTATTATTTAATTTTAATTAATATTATAGCTTTTATCATTATTAATATAGATAAGCAAAAGGCTATAAAACATAAATGGAGAATAAAAGAATTCACCTTATTTCTTATATCTATATTAGGTGGAAGCTTAGGAACCCTTTTAGGAATGTATACTTTCCGCCATAAAACAAAACATAAAAAATTTACTTTAGGGATTCCATT
>JAEZAL010000064.1 GCA_023427705.1 Bacillota bacterium
TCTATAGTAGTTGAAAAGACAAAAGAAAAATTTGCTTTCTATAATAATACAGTAGGAATATTAACTAATAATCCAACATTTGATTGGCATTTAACAAATCTAAATGAATATATTTACTTAACTCCAAATAATCCTAAAGACACTGAATGGAGCAATCAAGAATTAACACCATTAGGAATTGGAGCTGGAACTTTAGGAATACCAGGAGATTTTGCATCAGTTTCAAGATTTGTAAGAGCTGCATACATTAGAGCAAATGAACCTATAATAGATAATGATATAAAAGCAGTTACCCAATTTTTCCACATGCTTGATTATGTAAAGATGGTAAGAGGAGGAGTAATGACTAAAGAAGGATTAGAAGATTTAACACTATATTCTTCTTGTATGGATCAAGAAAAAGGGATTTATTATTATAAGACATATGGAAATAATAGAATAAGTGCTGTTGATATGAATAAAGAACAACTAGAAGGAAAAGAATTGAAAATATTTGATTATATAACAGAGCAAGATATAAAGTATTTAAATTAATATAAGCATTATCAATTACGTATAATAAAAGCAACTATATTACCATAATAATCCTTAAATAAATTACAAAATAGTAATTTATACAAGGATTATTATGGTATTTATTATTATTTTAAAATATTGCTAAAAAATACATTTAAAAAACAATGAAATACGACGAAATTAATATTGATATTGAATATCAATTATAGTATACTATCATCTGTAACTGAAGAGGAGGAATAAATCATGGAATATATTTTTATAAATCCTGTAGTTGATAAGATGTATATTAAAGAAATATTAGATAATATATTATTAGATAATGGTTATATAAGAGTAGAAGTTGAGAATGACTGGCATGGAATTGTTAAAGAAAAATATAAAGAACTTCATAAAAATAGTAATAATTTAACAATCTTAGATAGAAGATGTCCAGCCACTATTGAAACAGTTAGTGATTATGTGAATCATGAGGAAGTTATAATTCCTGAAATAGACCCTATATTAATACATTGTGGTAGGGAAATTGCAGGAAGAGAAGATTTAAAAGATAAGAAAAAAGTTATAACAACGCCATGTGAAAGCTTAGCTAATTATGGAAATAAGTTAAATTTAAAAGATACTGAATTTGTAAGTTGGAATGAGTTTCTAAAAAGATTAGATAGAGAAATTCCTAGAAAAATACTTGATAAAAGTCCAATTCCTTTAGGATATTTTACTTCACTTGGATTAAAGAGCAATAGTATTTCAGGAAAAGAAACTATTGAAAATCATTTTAAGACTGGATTACATAGAAAATATGAATTAGTTGAAATGCTTTATTGTAATAATGGGTGTAACAATGGGGATGGAGTGTTAATAAATGAAGAGTAAAAAAGGAATAAAGACTTGTATTTCAATTATTGCTCTACTATTAGTATGGATTATAGTTACAAATATGAATATAGTTAGTTCATATATATTACCATCACCAGGTAAGGTATTTGATAGTTTAGTAAAAATGATTCAATCAGGAGAAATATTTGAAGATATCTATATTAGCTTTATAAGAGTACTGCAAGGCTTTGCTATAGCAACAATATCAGCTTTTATATTAGCAATGCTTAGAATAGTAATTCCTAAAGCAACTGATTACTATGAAAATATTGTTCAATTTTTTAAGAATGTACCGCCTTTAAGCTTAATACCACTATTAATATTATGGTTTGGTATAGGTGAAACTACCAAAATAGCAATTATAGTTTTAACTTCATTTTTCCCTATATACTTAAATACAGTTAAAGGTTTTGTAAGTTGTGATAAAAAGCTTATTGAAGTTGGACAAGTATATGGATATTCAAAAGTAAAAAGCTTTTTTAAGATAAGCCTTCCATATGCTATGTCAGATATATTAGTTGGTATGAGAATAGGGCTTGGATATAGCTGGAGAGCTATAATAAGTGCTGAAATGATAGCAGCTTCAACAGGTCTTGGACACATGATTTTATTTGCACAACAAATGTCTAGAACAGATAAGGTTATAGTAGGTATTTTAGTAATAGGACTAGTTGGTTATCTAACAGATAGATTATTTGCATTTGTAATAGATAAAGCTTTGAAAGGATCTGGAAATAATGGTTGGGATTAAGTTAGTAAATGTAAGCAAGGTTTATACTGTTGAAAAAGAGCAGATGAAAGTTTTAGATGGTATTAATTTAGATATACATGATAATAAGATAACAGTAATTTTAGGAAGAAGTGGATGTGGAAAAACTACTTTACTAAGACTTGTAGCAGGGTTAGAAAAACTTGATCAAGGAGAAATTCAGGAAACAGATGTTAAGAGAAAAGCATATGTGTTTCAAGAAGATAGATTAATGCCATGGTTAAATGTAAAAAAGAACATAACTTTTGGAATAGATAATAAAGATATAGATGAAAATAAAATTAATGAAATTATTGAAACAGTAGGGCTTGAAAAGTTTTATAATGCCTACCCTAATCAATTATCAGGGGGAATGAAGCAAAGAGTTTCTATAGCAAGAGCCTTTGCATGTGAACCTGGTTTTATTATGATGGATGAACCTTTTTCTGCATTAGATTATTTTACAAGAGAGCAGATGCAAAAAGAATTGTTAAAGATACATAATAAAAGAAATTGTCCAATTCTATTTGTAACTCATAGTATAGATGAAGCTTTAACCCTTGGTGATAAAATAGTAGTTTTAGAAAAAGGAAAAATTAAATCTCAATATGAAATTGATGAAAAGAATAAGACTAGAGATTTATTAAGTGATAAATATTTAAATCTAAAAAAACAAATAATGAATGATTTAAAAGTTTTATAAAATACAAAAAGATAAGAGGAGAGAGAAAAAATGATATTAAAAAGCAAAAAATTTAAAGCATTAGTAGCAGGTTTAGTAGTTATGACATCTATGGTAGGATGTTCAGCTGTAGGTGGAGAGAAGAAGGAAGCTTTAACTGAATTAACGATAACTCACGTAACATCACCATTAAACGTACCAAGTATAATACAAAAAAATAATAATATTTTTGAAGAAGAATTCAAAAATAATGGTATGGATATAACAGTTAATTATGCAGAAATAACATCTGGTGCTGATCAAACTCAAGCATTAGCATCAGGAGATGTTGATATATTATATGCCGTTGGAGGAACTTCAGTAATTTCAGCAGCAGCAAATGGTGCAGATATAAAAGTATTAAATATGTATAGTAGATCTCCAGAAGCATTTACTTTATATTCAAAAGATGCAAATATTAAATCAGCAGAAGATTTAAGAGGAAAAACAATAGCAGGACCTGTTGGAACTAACTTACACCAATTATTAGTAGCATATCTTGAAAAAGCAGGAATGACTATAGAAGATGTAAACTACGTAAATATGTCTATTCCTGATGCAAAAGCAGCATTAGATGGAGGAAGTGTTGATGCAGCTTTAGTTGCTGGACCTACTGCATATAAAGCAAAAGAACAAGGATACAACTTAGTTACTGATGGTAAAGGCTTAACTGATGCAATAATTGCAGTTGCTGTTAGAGAAGATTTCTATAATGAACATAAAGATGTTATAGATGCATTTATGAATGCTGAAGCAAAAGTACTTGACTACATAAATGAAAATCATGATGCAACAATGGATATAGTTGCTAAAGAACTTGATTTAGACAAAGCAGCAGTTGAAGAAATGTTTAAACAATATGACTTCAATATGGAAATAACAGAAGAAGATCGTACAGCATTCCAAAATATTGCAGACTTTATGTTTAAAACAGGAATGATAGAAAACGAATTTAATACAGAATCACTTTATTTAAAATAGGAGAAACAAATGAATACAGAAAAAGTTCTTGTAAGAGATAATGATGATATTATAGAAATAACATATGAAGATATATTAAAATATCATGGTAAACAAATGATAGGGGGAGCAGCACTAGCATTTAAAATAATGCTAATGACTTTTCCTAAACTTAGCGATGATATTCCTCAAAGAGGAAACTTTAGTTTCTATAGTGGTATAGGTGCTAATGGTAGAGGAATAATCGACGCAGCAGAATTTGTAATGCGTGTAAAAACTAATAATGCTATAAGATTAGATCTTGAATATTCTGATGACAAATTAGGTCAAGTAGCACCAGGTGGTGGAAGATACTATTTTGAAATAGGATATGGTGAAAAGTTAATAAAGCTATACTTAAA
>JAEZAL010000101.1 GCA_023427705.1 Bacillota bacterium
TAAGAAGTGAAATGACTGCTTTAGGTGGAGTTGAATCATTAGTTGATATTTTAAATCAAGTAGATAGAACTACTGAAAAGAATATTACTGAAAGTTTAGAAAGAGAAGATGCAGAGTTAGCTGATATCGTTAAGAGTTCAATGTTTGTATTTGAAGATATTATTACACTTGATGATATATCTATTCAAAGAATCCTTAGAGAAGTTGATGGTAAAGAACTTGCTCTTGCACTTAAAGGAAGTTCTGATGAAGTTGCTACTTCAATTTACAGAAATCAATCTAAGAGAGCAGCTGCATCCTTAAAGGAAGATATGGAATTCTTAGGACCAGTAAGGCTTATGGATGTTGAAAAAGCTCAACAAAAGATTGTTGCTGTTATTAGAAGGTTAGACGATGCTCAAGAAATTATAATTTCAAGAGGTGGAGAAGATGCAATCATCATATAATTTAATTAAAAATTCTTCTGCTTTAAAATCTTCAAAAAAAGATATACAAACTAACTATATAAGTAAAAATATAGAGAAAGATATTGAAGAAGAACAGCAGTATTCAATTGAAGATGAAATCAGAAAAAATTATGAGGCGTTAGGGGCCAATATAGTAAAAAAAGCAAAAATAGAAGCAGAAGAAGTTATTATGAGATCTAAAAAAATCGCAGAAGAAATTGAAAAAAGGGCTTATGAAGAAGGCTATAATCAAGGAAAATTAAATGGTTTTGAAGATGGATATAACGAGGGAATGGCTAAAGTAAAAGTTGATACAGAAAATGAAATTAAAGAAAGAATAGATACTGCTGATGAAATTTTAAATAGAGCAAATACAGAATATAAATCATATTTACGTAGTAAAGAACAAGAAATAATTAAGCTAGCCTTTGATATAGCAAGTATTATAGCTAAAAAAGAGTTGAAAGTTCCAGAGGGTATAAATCCTTTAATAGAAAATGTATTAGAAGAAGCTAAAGGTGAAGAAAATATCATTATTAGATGCAATAATGTTCATGCAAAAGTTATAAAAGATAAAATTAATTATTATAAACAAGCTTATGCTATAAAGGGAGAAATATTTATATTAGAAGATGAATTGATGGAACCTGGGAATGCAATAATTGATAAAGGTACTGGTAAAGCAGTAATAGGGATAGATGTAGCTTTAGAAAAACTTGAAAATGCATTATTCAAATAATAGGTGTATATATGATAGAAGTAGATTTTAACTTAATAAATAAAAGATTAAAAGAAATAAATACTCATCATCTAGAAGGTTCTGTGAAAGAAGTAATAGGACTGACTATAGAGGTACAAGGAGTAAAAGCCTTCGTTGGAGAACTATGTACTATTTATAATCAAGATGGGCATCCAATTAAATGTGAAGTAGTTGGTTTTAGACAAGATGCTGTATTATTAATGCCTTTAGGAGAACTTATTGGTATATCACCTGGCTGCAGAGTTGTACCAGAAAGAAGACCATTAGAAGTTAAATGTTCAGAAGATTTATTAGGGATGGTATTAGATGGACTGGGACATCCATTAGAAGAAAAGAATTTAATTAGTGGAGAAACATATCCAATAGAAAATCAGCCTCCAGATCCTTTAAAAAGAAGAAGAATTACTGAAATATTACCTACAGGAGTTAGAGCAATAGATGGTTTTCTAACAGTGGGAGAAGGACAAAGAATTGGAATATTTGCAGGGTCAGGAGTTGGAAAAAGTACTACATTAGGAATGATAGCTAGAGAAGCAGAAGCAGATATTAATGTTATTTCTCTTATTGGAGAAAGAGGAAGAGAAGTTTTAGAGTTCATTGAAAAGGACTTGGGACCAGAAGGAATGAAAAAGTCAGTAGTTGTATGTGCAACTTCTGACAAACCAGCATTAATAAGAATAAAAGGTGCTTTAACAGCAACAGCAATAGCAGAATATTTTAGGGATAAAGGTAAAAAAGTTATCTTGATGATGGACTCAGTAACAAGATTTGCCATGGCTCAAAGAGAAGTTGGATTAGCTATTGGTGAGCCACCAGCACAAAAAGGGTATACTCCATCAGTTTTTGCTAAATTACCTAAGCTTATGGAAAGGTCAGGTACTTCAGACAAGGGATCTATTACTGCTTTTTATACTGTATTAGTAGACGGAGATGATTTTAACGAACCTATTGCAGATGCAGTTAGAGGCATATTAGATGGACATATAGTCTTATCAAGACAACTGGCACATAAAAATCACTATCCTGCCATAGATATTTTGAATAGTATAAGCAGGCTTATGCCAAATATTGCAACTGATGGTCATAAGGATGCAGCATCTTTTGGAAGAGATTTAATTGCTACATATAAAGATGCTGAAGATTTGATTAACTTAGGGGCATATGCTAAAGGAAGTAATAAGAAAATAGATTTAGCTATTCAATATAATGATAGATTAAATAATTATCTTAAGCAGTCTATTAATGAAAAATCTGATTTTGATACTTCATTAGAAAAGTTATTATTAATGTTTAGAAGTTAAAGGAATGAATAATATGATAAAAAAATTCAAATTTGGATTAGAAAAGCTTCTTGAAATTAGGATAGATAAAGAGGAAGAAAGTAAGAGGAAGTTTACGAAGACACAAAGAGAAAAGCAAGAGACAGAAAATAAACTTATAGGACTTAAAGAGAATTATGAAAAATACAATGGAATTGAAAAAGGCGAATCAGTTGTATATCAAAAAATAAAACGTAATTACTTATATGCTTTAGATAAGGGTATTTCAGAAACAGAAAAGAATTTAGAAATTAAAAATAAAGAATTAGAAATAAGAAGAGAAGATTTAATAAAAAAGCAAATAGATAGAAAGACAGTTGATATATTAAAGGAAAGAAAATACATAGAATATACAAAAGAAGAAGATAGGAAGGAACAAATATTAATAGATGAACTTTCATTATATTCATATATAAGGAATCATAGAAAGGAGGTGATATAGGTGATAGACAGTTCTAGAGCTATTAACTTAAATAGTAATATTAAAGATTTGAAGTCATACTATAAATCCAATTCTAATAATACTTATGAAACTACTGATTTTAATAGTTACTTATCAAAAGAAGTTAAGAATAATTTACCTAATGAAAAGTCAAATGTTTTAAATAGAAAAAAAAGTAATGATAATAACAATGAGAAATCATTGAAAGCTAAAGAAAATAATGCTTTAGCTAAAGAATTAACTACTGAAGTTTCAGAGAAATTAGAAAAAATTCTAAGTAATGAGGATTTTGATTTGGATTCATTAGATGAAGAATTACAGCAAGTTATAATTTTATTGTTAAATCTTATAGAAGTTAATGTTAAAAATGAAGATACAAGTAGTTCTGAAACAATAAATTATGATGGATTAAAAGTTGTAGAAGAGGGAAATGACATCAATAATAAATCATCAATCTTAGATAAAGATTTATTTGTGGATATTGATGGAAATAATACTGTTATAGATACTAAAGAAGCATTAAATAATATTAATGATTTACTAGTTAAATTATTAGATAGTATAAATTCTAATACTTTAAGTGAAACTGATTCATTAGTAAATATAAAAGAAGAGTTAGTTCAAGAATTTAAGGGATTAATAAATCTTCTTCCAAATAAGACAGTTACAGAAATAGAAGAAAAACTAGATTCTGATATTAGCAAAGAAATATTTAATACTTTATTAGCAAAAACAAAAAATGAGATTAATAAGGTAGAAGGAAATGATGATAATAGTATTTTAAATGATGTTGATACTAAGATAGTTTCTAAATATACTTCGAAATCAAATGAGAATTTTGAAGAAGATAATTATAGTGATAATTCAAATTCTAAAAATAATATTTCTAATAAAGAGGAAAAAGTACTTATGAAAATTTTAGAAGATGATAGTAACCAAAGTTTTTCTAAAACTTTAAACTACTATGATAAGTTAAATAACGCTAATTCCTTTGTTGAAGTTATAAATGAGCCTGTAATTATTAATAAAGATAATATAAATGTAGACTTTATTAAAAATATAAGATATATGGTTAAAAATTCTGTGGAGGAATTACAAGTTAAGATTTATCCAAAGGAACTTGGTGAAATGACTATAAAGTTAATTTCTGAAGAAGGAATAATGAGAGCAGAAATTAAAGCAACTTCTAAAGAAACTTATAATTTATTAAACTCAAATTTAAATGAAATAAAGAAAACTCTAGAAAATCAAAATATCAGAATTCAAGAAGTAAATATAGGAATCTATAATGAAGATACTACATTCTTTAGTGATAAAGAAAGTTCTAAGGAAGCTTTTGAAAATCAAAAAATAGATAGTATAAATAGGATTAGCTACTTAGAAGAAGAGGAAGTTATAGATAGTTTACTTAATGAAGGAAATGTAAACTTATTAGCTTAGGAGGTGTGTAAATGTCTAATGTAATAAATAGTTATACTGGTGCTAGAGCCACGGATAGAGGAACAAGGATTGTAAAGTCTGGCGAAGAAATGGATAAAAATGCTTTTTTAACTATTTTAGCTGCAGAATTATCTAATATGGATCCTATGGGAAATAACGATTCTACTCAATATGTAACTCAAATGGCACAGTTTGCTTCTATGGAACAAATGACTAATTTAAATACTACAATGAGTAATTATGCAAATAATTCATTAGTAGGAAAGGGAGTAACTTTAAAGGGAACTGATAGTCAAGGAGTAAATTATACTGGCATAGTAAAAGCAGTAACTAGTACTTCATCTAAAACTAGTGTTTCAGTAGAAGTCAATGAAAATGGAACTAATACATATAAGGATTTCGATATAAGTGATGTTCTTACAGTTTTAGATGTAGCTGATTATTCATTACCAGCAATAAATAATATTAATGGAAATATGTCATTCTTAGTTGCATCATCTTTTATAGGTAAGCATGTTGAAATAAATGAAAAGGATGCAAGTGAAAAGAATAAAATTGGTGAAGTATTAGGAGTAGTAAAGGATCAAGGAGTAGTAAAAGTAAGAATAAAGTTGCATGATAGCGATGAAATACAAGAATTTACTTACGATAAGATAGTAAAGGCGTCTAATACGAAGGAAGAAATTAAACCAGAAGAATCCGAAGTGTAAATAAAAGTAGGTGATTTTTTGGGATTTAGAGTAATAAATGGACAAGCTTATCCAGTAGGGAATTTTAATTTACCTAATGAAAGCAATAATAAAATATCTAATAATAAAATTAATTTTAATGATGTATTAAAAAATGAAATTAAAAAGAGTGAGTCTGATTATACATTTTCAAAACATGCAGCAGACAGGCTTAGGGAAATAGAATTTACAGAAGAGGATATGAAAGAAATCGGTAAGGGTTTTAAAATAGCTGAAGAAAAAGGTTCTAAAAACACTGTAATGATTTATAAAGATGTAGCTTTAATTGCAAGTATAGAAAATAAAACTGTAATTACAGCCATAGAAAAAGATAGAGCAAAAGACAATATTTATACAAATATTGATAGTGTAGTAATTTTATAAGCTGGACCTAATAATAGGAGGCTTAATTCTTGTTGAATGACAGATACAAGAAAAATAATGGGTTGGAGGTCAAATAATGTTAAGATCAATGTATTCCGGTATAAGTGGTATGAAGGTTAATCAAACAAAATTAGATGTTATAGGTAATAATATTTCAAACGTAGGTACAACATCATTTAAATCATCTAGAGCAAGATTTAGTGATATGCTTAGTCAAAATGTTTCTGATGCTATGGCTCCATCTAACAATCAAGGGGGAGTTAATGCTAGCCAAGTAGGACTAGGTGTACAACTTGCAAGTATAGATTCAGTTATGACTCAAGGTATGATACAACCTACAGGAAGACAATTAGATGTTGCAATAGATGGCGATGGATTCTTTATGGTTAGTAAGGGACCAGCAATATATGATGGGAAATTAGAGGTAAATCACAGATTAGGTGCACATAATGTTACAGAACAATCATTAAGTAATTCTGGATCAGAAATTATGTATTCAAGAGATGGTGCATTTATATTAGATGAACAAGGTAATTTATTAACTGGTGATGGATTTAGAGTAATGGGATATTCATTAACTAATGATGATAGTTCTCAAGATGCAACAGGATTATCTCCTAATGCAGTAAATACAGCAGGATTAGATTTTAGATTTGGACCAGGATCTCAATTAAATGGATTTAAAGTTGTATTAGGTGCTATTGGACCAGGAACTGTAACATCAGCTGATGTTAATAAAGCTGAAAAACTTATAGTTGTAAATGGAGACTTTTCTAACACAGGTGCATTAACTCCAGCGCAAGTAGAATCAGCAATAAATAAAGGATTATCTTCATCAGGAATTTCTCAGCAAGTTTTTGTATCAGGTAAGCCAATTAGTTTTGAAGGACTAGGTTCTGAATCTGTAGTAGGTGGAACAGATGCAATAGCGCCAGAAGTAGTTTCTA
>JAEZAL010000133.1 GCA_023427705.1 Bacillota bacterium
TCATTAGATGAATTAGATATGGATAATATAGTAACTTATGTTAGACCAAAAACTAAGCTAAATGGTACATGGGAAGAGGTTCCAGAAGATATCAAAAAAACTTTTGATCTTTTAGGAATTCCAGAGGCTGAAAAAACTTCATTAGCTGGTGTAGGAGCACAATATGATTCAGAAGTTGTTTATCACAGCATTAAAGAAGATTTAGTTAAGCAAGGTGTAGTCTATACTGATATGGAAACAGCAGTTAGAGAGTATGAAGATATAGTTAAAAAATACTTCATGAAGTGTGTAGCTCCAAGCGATCATAAATTTGCAGCCCTTCATGGAGCAGTTTGGTCAGGTGGATCATTTGTTTATGTACCAAAGGGAGTACATGTAGATATTCCATTACAATCATACTTTAGATTAAACTCACCAGGTGCAGGACAATTTGAACATACTTTAATTGTAGTAGAAGAAGGAGCAAGTTTACACTTTATAGAAGGATGTTCAGCACCTAAATATAATGTAACTAATTTACATGCAGGTTGTGTTGAATTATTTGTTAAAGAAGGTGCTACTTTAAGATATAGTACAATAGAAAACTGGTCAAAGAATATGCTTAACTTAAATACTAAGAGAGCTATAGTTGAAAAGAACGGAACAATTGAATGGGTATCAGGTTCATTTGGATCTAGAATATCAATGCTATACCCAATGAGTATATTAAAGGGCGAAGGCGCAAAAGCTGAATTTACTGGAGTATCTTTTGCAGGAAAAGGCCAAAACCTAGATACAGGTGCAAAAATAATTCACGCAGCACCAAATACTTCTTCAACAATTAATTCAAAATCTATTTCTAAAAATGGAGGAGAAGCAACTTATAGAGGAGTAGTTAAGGTAAATGCAAATGCTTATAATTCTAAATCAGTAGTATCATGTGAATCATTAATGTTAGATAATAGATCTAAATCAGATACAATACCTGTAATAGAATTATTAAATGATGATGTTGAAATATCACATGAAGCTAAAATTGGTAAGATTAGTGATGATACAATATTCTACTTAATGAGTAGAGGTATTTCAGAAGAAGAAGCAAAATCAATGATAGTAAGAGGATTCGTAGAACCTATATCAAAGGAATTGCCATTAGAATATGCCGTTGAAATGAATAACTTAATTAAACTTGAACTAGAAGGGAGCATAGGATAATGAGTAGAAATATAAGTTTTGATAATATTAATAAGACTCCTGTAAGAACTAAAAGCTGGTTAAAGGTTAATGATGTAACATTAAAAGATTATGAAGCTCCTGAAATTGGAGAATTTAATAATTATAAAGTAACTGGTAATGAATTTGATGGAGTAACAATTGAAGAATTTAAAAAGGGAAAAGTATTTCCTTTAAATAAAAAGTTTATATATGGAGCATCAGAAGAGTTAATAAATCAAGGAGAACTTGATTTTAATAAAGGTTTTCTTATAAATATAGGAAAAAGAGCAAAAGTAGAAGAGCCAATATTTATAGAATTTAATATGGATAAAGATAATAGTACTTTAGTAGATAATATACTAATAGTTGCAGAAGAAGAATCAGAAGCAAAAATTATTATCAGATACAACTCTAAGGATGATGTAGAAGGATATCATAATGGAGTATGTAAGATATTCAGCAAAAGCAGTAGTAATATACAAGTAGCTAAAGTAAATTTATTAAATGATAACACTGTAAATATAGATTCAAACCTTTCAGATATAGATAGTTATGGAAATGTTGATTTCGTACTAATAGATTTAGGTGGGAAAGTTAGTGTTACAAATTATCATGGAGATTTAACTGAAGATAGTTCAGAAAGTAATTTAAGCTCAATTTACTTTGGTGGAGATAAAAAGATAATTGATATGAACTATGTATCAACTCATAGAGGTATAAGAAGTAAATCTCAAATCACAACTAAAGGTGCACTAAATGGAGACGCAAATAAAATATTTAGAGGAACTATAGACTTTAAAAGAGGTGCAACTAGAAGTGTAGGAGCTGAAGAAGAATATTGCATGTTATTATCAAAAACAGCAAAATCAAAAGCACTTCCATTACTATTATGTGAAGAAGATGATGTATCTGGTGAACACGCAGCAGCATCAGGAAAGATAGATGAAAACAAACTATTTTATTTAATGAGTAGAGGGTTAAGCTACAATGATGCAAGAAGAATAATTATTGAGGGAGCATTTAATCCAATAATAGATAAGATAGCAGATGAAACAACAAGAAATGAAATTTTAGCTGCAATAAAGGGATGTTTAGATAATGAGTAATAGAGATTTTTTGAAAGATTTTCCTACTTTAAATAAGGAAAAGAACGGAAAAAGAATAGTATATTTAGATAGTGCTGCAACAACTCAAAAGCCAAAGTCAGTTATTGAAGCAATTAATAATTATTATGAGAATTCAAATGCAAATCCTCATAGGGGCGCTTACGAACTAAGCGTCCTTGCTACTGAAGCTTATGATGAAGCTAGAGAAAAAGTAAGAAAATTTATAAATGCAGAGCATTTTGAAGAAATAATTTTTACTAAAAATGCTACAGAAGCATTTAACTTATTAGCTATTTCGTATGGAATGAACTTTATAAATGAGGGGGATGAAATAGTAATATCAATTGCTGAACATCATTCCAATTTAATTCCTTGGCAACAAGTAGCAAGAGCTAAGGGTGCAATTTTAAAATATATGTATACCAATGAAAATGGTGAGTTAACTGAAGAAGAAATTCACTCAAAAATCACTGATAAGACTAAGATAGTTAGCGTAACACATGTATCTAATGCATTAGGTACTATAAACCCTGTAAAGAAAATAGCAGAATATGCACATTCTAAAGGAGCTATAGTAATAATAGAAGGAGCACAAAGTGTACCACATATGAAAGTAGATGTAAGAGATATTAATGCTGATTTTTTAGTTATAGCAGGACATAAACTGTTAGGACCAATGGGTATTGGTGTATTGTATGGTAAAAAAGATTTATTAGAAAAAATGCCACCTGTTTTATTTGGTGGAGATATGGTAGAATATGTACATGAGCAAGAAACTACCTTCAATGTTTTACCATATAAATTTGAAGCAGGAACTCAAAATGTTGAGTCAGCAGTAGGTTTATCCAAAGCTATAGATTATTTAAATGAAATTGGTATGGATAATGTTGAAAAAATAGAAAAAGAATTAATGTCTTATGCTATGGAAGAAATAAGCAAGTTAGATTATGTAAATATATATGGACCTAAGGATATTGAAAAAAGAGGTGGAGTCTTATCCTTTGAGATTCAAGGAGTACATCCACATGATGTAGCTTCAATTTTTGATACAGTTGGAGTTTGTATAAGAGCTGGAAATCACTGTGCACAACCTCTTATGAGATATATGGGAATTAATGCAACATCAAGAGCAAGTATTTATTTCTATAACACAAAGGAAGATATTGATAGGTTAGTTGAAGCAATTAAAAAAACATATGATATGTTTTCAAAATGGAGGTAGAGTTTAATGGATTTAAATGAAATTTATACAACTCTTATAATGGAGCATAGTACATCAAAACATAATAGAAGAAAATTAGAACATGCAGATTTATGCGAAAAAGGACATAATCCAAGCTGTGGTGATGAAATCACACTAGAGATAAAAATTAATGATGATATAATAGAAGACTTAGCATTTACAGGCCAAGGCTGTGCTATTTCACAAGCATCTACTTCAATGATGATAGATCTTATTAAAGGCAAGAGTAAAGAAGAAGCTTTAAAATTAGTGGAAACTTTTATTGGAATGATAAAAAGAGAAATTGATGATGAAGAAGAATTAGAAGAATTAGAAGATGCTATTGTTCTTAAAAATATATCAAATATGCCAGCAAGAGTTAAATGTGCAGTTTTAGCATGGCATACATTAAAAGAAGCTATGGAAAAAGATAATAAATAATTATTTATTACAAAAAATCATTTTATAATCTAAAATGATTTTTTTGTTTATATCAAGTGTTAGTGCTCGTTATGAAGAGATATAGTTAATTACAAATAAATATACAATAATAATTTATAATATTGAGAAAATTTAGTATGTATATGAACAAATACAAATTTGATATAATAATATAAATTATGGTAAAATCGAAGTATTACATTAAAAAATAAGGAGAAATGAGTAAATGGAAGGAAGTCCCGGGAGTAGTTTTATTTTAATTTTAATTTTAGTAGTTATTAATGCATTTTTTGCATCAGCAGAAATGGCAATAGTGTCATTAAACAAAACTAAGATAAATATTTTAGCTGAAGAAGGAAATAAGAAGGCCAAATTATTAAAGAATGTATTAAAGGATCCAAATAAGTTTTTATCAACAATACAAGTTGGTATAACTATTGCAGGATTCTTCGCATCAGCATCAGCTGCAACATCAATATCAGCTGTTGTTGCAAACTTCTTAGAAGGTTTTAACATTCCTTATACAGAAAGTATAGCATTAGTTTTAACAACACTAGCTATTTCTTATTTAACATTAGTTTTAGGAGAGTTAGTTCCAAAAAGAATAGCACTTCAAAGTTCAGAAAAATTAGCAATGGCGTTTATAAAACCTATAATACTTATATCTAAAGTGACCAAGCCTTTTGTATGGTTTTTATCATTTTCAACTAATATTATTTTGAAAATATTTAGAGTTAATACAGAAGGAATAGAAGAGCAAATTTCTAGAGAAGAAATTAGAAGCTTAATAGAAATAGGTGAAGAAAATGGTGCTATAAATCCATCAGAAAGAGAAATGATAGATGGTATTATAGAGTTTGATGACACAACTGCTAAAAAAATTATGACACCTAGAACAGAAACTTTTTTATTAGATGTTAATGATAATTTAAGAGATTGCATTAAAGACATTCTAGATGAGAACTTTTCAAGAATACCTGTCTATGAAGATGAAATAGATAATGTTATAGGTATATTGCATATGAAGGATTTATTTGCAAATATAGTTGAAAAGGGAATAGATAATGTTAAAATAAGGGATTTGTTAATAGAACCTTGTTTCTTTATTGAAACTAAAAATATCGATGATTTATTTAAGGAACTAAAAGAGAAAAAATCTTATATTGCAATATTAAT
>JAEZAL010000157.1 GCA_023427705.1 Bacillota bacterium
TCCCATCATTTTCACTAGCAAAAGGAATATTGCTAAATCTTACATCAATTCCTTCTAATCTATCTGTTACGCTATATTTTTGATAATAATTAGTTACCATAATTGCAGATTTTTCATCTTTAAAATCATTAAACATGTCTTCTAAAGTTCTAGTATCAAAATCTATATTTATAAGATTTTTATCATACATTTTTTTAAACTTCTCAAGTACTGCAGCTAATCCACTATAATCATATTCACCTGTTTTATAGTTCCAAAATGTAGGATAAGTTGAATTTTCAGATGTAGATGCTGTCCCTAATATACTAAATAAATCATGTATATAATTTAATGATAAATCTAATGGAATTACATTAGGAAAAGTGATCTTTATCTTTTCTAACATATCTATAAGTTCATCTAATGTTTTAGGATTATAATCTTCATCTATTCCAGATTTATCTAAAATTTCATTATTATACATAAGTTTAGGCATTGCCGATCCATATTTAACACCAATAATTTCATCATTATATAATAAAAAAGAATTATCATTTACAGCTGATAAATCAATATTTAGATTTCTTAATGGTTGTATAAATTCCTTTTCTAATAATGTTTTTCCTGAGTACTCAAATATATCTATTTGATCATTATTAGCTAACTTAGTATTTGATAAATTTGTATAATCATCACTATTTAATATTAAATTAATATAAATCTCATCGTTACCTTTATTGTATTTTCTTATAGATGTAACTATACCTTCTTTTATCTCATTATTTTTTAGTAATATCGTTACTACTTCTTTATCTATATGATTCACTTTAGCATCTATAATTTTATATCCCTTATACAATATAGCTGTAAAAGTAAACACTATTAAAAAAATTAAAAATTTCTTGTTCTTTTCTATAAAGTTCTTCATAATTTCACCTTTGCATATACCTTAGATTTCATACTATTAAACAAAACTCCGCATTTATGCGGAGCTCAATTATTACTTCATATCTGAACTAGAAAAATTAGTAAATGGGAATTTTACTGGCATACCTGTTTTTCTAGATTTGTATGCAGCTAGAATTATAGATAAAGGTACTATTGCATCTTCACCGCTTACATATGGCTTTCTATCTTCATTAATAGCTTCTATAACATCTCTAAATAAAGGAGTATGTCCTTTACCATAAACACTATCTATTTCAACTTGTAAACCTTTCTTAACAGCTTCTTCATCTGCACCATCAAATCTCCAAGTCTTAAGCTCATTAACAGCGAGACCACCAATAACTACAGTTCCATCTGTTCCAAATATACTTAGTGTTTCCTCTAGGTTCTTCGGATATACAACCGCACTACCTTCAACTATACCTATAGCTCCATTTTTAAATCTAATAACTATAGCTCCAAAGTCTTCTCCTTCAATTGGATTTCTAAATGTATCACATTCTGCATATACTCTTTCAACTTCAGAGCCTATCATCCATTGTAATAAATCTATATTATGAATACATTGATTCATTAAAGTACCACCATCTAAGTCCCAAGTTCCTCTCCATGGAGCTTGCTTGTAATAATTATCATCTCTTCTCCAAAGAATTCTTGCAGTACAGTTCATTATTCTTCCAAACTTATTGCCTTCAACTGCTTCTCTTAGCTTTTTAACTGGCTTATTAAATCTATTTTGATGAGCTACAGATAGCTTAACATTATTGCTCTTAGCAACTTCTATCATTTTATTCGCATCATCAATTGACATAGCCATTGGTTTTTCAACTATAACATGCTTTCCTTTGTTCATACAATAAATTGCAATTTCAGCATGATATCCACTTTCAGTAGCAATTGTTACTACGTCTATATCTTCTTTTTCAATCATTTCTTTGTAGTCTTCATATACTCTAACCTTTATAGAAGAATCACTCATCTTTTCAATATATTCTTTCGCCTTAGCGTGAGCCAACTCCACTTTAACATCACACGTAGCTACTAAATTAGATATATCTTTATTTTCACATAGACCTTCAACATGTTTATATGAAATTCTTCCACAGCCAATAATTGCAAAATTAAGCTTTTTCATTGTTTATACCACCTTATATACATTTTATTATAGTTTTTACTATTAAAAATATATCAAAAAACACATTGCTCTTTTGAATATATTCAAGATTTAAACTTAGTTTATCTTTCATTATAATATTAATATAATATTCTTCTGGATTATCTACTTTACCAAGTATCTCATTTTCATCTCTATATCTTAAAGACGCCATATCAGTTATTCCTGGTCTAATATCTAAAACCTTTCTTTGTTCTTCAGTATATAAGCTAACATATTTAGGAACTTCTGGTCTTGGTCCAACTAAACTCATATCACCTTTCAATACATTAAATAATTGAGGCAACTCATCTATCTTAGTCTTTCTAAGAAAAGCACCTACTTTAGTTATTCTATTATCATTTCCAACAGTTATTTGCTTTCCAAGCTTTTCAGCATCTGTTACCATAGTTCTAAATTTATATATGTTAAATTCTTTTCCATATCTACCAACTCTTTTTTGTAAAAACAATATATTTCCTTTAGAATCTATTTTTATTGCAATACTAACTATTATAAATACTGGCAACAATATAATTATTCCCATTAATGATACTAGAAAATCAAATATTCTTTTTATTATTTGATTAAATTTACCCATTGTCTAATCCTCTACTCTATATAAATTTACTATTATCTACTCTTCAGTTATAGCTACCTCGTTTACTTGTGAGGGTTCCTTATACGTTGGAACTATTTGCTTCATTTTTTCTTTAATACTCTTATCATCAGTTTCATCTAATAATTCTTTTAATTCATCCAATTTCTTATTTAAACTATCTATACTTTCAAAAGTTG
>JAEZAL010000160.1 GCA_023427705.1 Bacillota bacterium
ATATGATGGAGTATAGCGATAAATTAAAAAATATTGCTGAAGAATATGAGAAAAATGGCGATAAGTATGTTTTTCTTGTAGATCTTTATGGGGCTACTCCTTTTAATGCTTCTGCTGCTGCTTTAGCAAATTTCAATACTAAAATTATATCAGGTGTAAATTTAGGCTTATTATTAGAATTATTAGTAGGAAGAGATTTTTCGGAAGATTATGATTTGCTTCTTGAAGAAAGCCTTGAAAAAGCTAAAGATAATATGAAAATCATAGGTATAAAGGAAATGTTTGAATAGGGGGAGATACATATGTTAACACTAGCTCGTTGTGATGATAGATTAATTCATGGACAATGTATGACAGTTATTATTAAGGAGTATGATATCGAGAGAATATTAGTTGTTGATGATTTTACTGCTAAAAATCCAATTTTAAAAACAGTATTTCAAAAAGCAATGCCATCAGAATTAAAGGGTGATGTTTATACTATAAAGGATTCTGTGCCAGAAATTACTGAAGCAATGAATAACGATGAGAGAACATTATTACTTATGAAGAATCCTATAGTTTATATGAATTTAAGAAAGGAAGTTGCTAATCTTCCATTGGAGCTTAATATTGGACCTATGAGTAATAGAAGGGGAACAACTCCTGCTACACAAACAGCCCATTTGCTTCCTCAAGAGGCGGATGCAATTAAGGAATTGACAGAAGAAGGTGTCCATGTTTATTTTAGACAAGTACCTTCACAAAAAACCGTTGAATGGGATGAAGTCAAAGATAAATTTTAAATTCTAAATAAAAAAAGGAGGAATAAAAATGACCTTATTTCAAGCTTTAATAATTGGATTATTAGGATGGATGAGTTCTATATATTCTCCTGTTCTTGTTGGAGGACTAGGTGGATGGTACACACTTGGAAGACCTTTAGTTTCCGGTATGGTTATAGGACTTATTTTAGGAGATGTTAAAACTGGTATTATTCTAGGAGCAGCAATACAATCTTTATATATTGGACTTGTTACTCCAGGTGGATCAATGCCATCAGATGTTAACTTTGCAGCATGGATAGGTATTCCATTAGCATTAGTGGCTGGAGCTGGAACAGAATATGCTCTTGCAATATCAGTACCACTAAGTGTCTTAGGAGTAGCTGCAGCATATGCAACAGTTTCTGTTAACTTATATTTTGTTCATAAACAAGATGCATTAATAGAGGCTGGAGAGCTGGAAAAGGCAATAAATATACCTATAATTGGACAAATTACAAATTTTGTAGCTAGATTTTCTCTAATATTCCTTATTAATTATTTTGGTGCAGATTTTGCAACTAATATTATTAATGTAATGCCAGAGTGGTTATCAACTATACTTCAAATGTTCGCACCAATGTTACCTTTAATAGGTTTTACTCTTTTATTAAAGATGATAGTAAAGAAGAAATTAGATTTAATTTTCTTTGTATTTGGCTTCTTCTTAGTAGCAGTTATGAAATTAGATATGATATCAATAGTTATATTAGGAGCTTTATTAGCTTATGTATTATATAAGAGCAATAATAAGGAGGTGTCCTTATAATGGCTGAAGAAAAAAGCAAATTATCAAAAAAAGTAATAAGAAAGGCTTATTGGGATTGGATGTTCTTTAATCTTTCAGTTCAAAACTTTGAGAGAATGGAAGGTCCTGGTATTGTAAGAATGCTTGGACAAGTTAAAGATGATTTATATCCTAATGACAAAAAGGCTCAACAAGAAATGCTACAAAGACATACAATATTCTTTAATACAGAACCATATCTTGGTTGTATTGTACCAGGTATAGTTCTTGGTATGGAAGGAGAAAAAGCTGATGGTGGAGAGGTAGATGAAGAATTTATCAACTCTATTAAAACAGCACTTATGGGACCTTTTGCTGGAATAGGAGATTCTCTTCTTCCAGGTACTTTAATACCAATATTACTTTCTATAGGAATGGGGCTATGTAAAAATGGCGAAATTATAGGACCGTTGTTTTATGTTATAGCATTTTTAGGAAGTATGTTCCCTATTACTTGGTTATTATTTTCTTATGGTGCTAAGACTGGTGCAAATGCCGCTCAAACAGTATTAGAAAGTGGCATTAAAGATAAAGTAACAAATGCAGCAGGAATCATTGGATTAGTTACTGTTGGTGCAATTACAGCATCTTATGCAAATATTAAAATTGGACTAGTTTATGCTGCAGGTGAAATGACAGTAAATGTTGGGGAAATTATTGAAGGCTTATTCCCTAAAATGCCAGTTCTAATTATGGCATTTATAACTTATCATTTAATGGTTAATAAAAAATGGTCAGTTGGTAAAATGATGTTATTATTTTTAATTTTATCTATAGTAGGTTACTTTACTAAGATACTTGTTTTATAAAAGTAAGGCTTATATATTAGGTAATTGTGAGAGGAGTCTAAAATGAAAGAATCAGTAAGAAAGTTGCAAAATGGAATTATTATTTCTTGTCAGGCTTATGAGGACACGCCTCTTTATGGTGCGGATTATATGAAAAAAATGGCTGAATCTGCAATCATTGGAGGAGCAAATGGGATAAGAGCATGTTGGCCACAAGATATTAAAGCAATAAGAAGCATAACTGATTTACCTATAGTTGGTATAAATAAAGTTATAAGTGATAAAGACCCATTAACTAATGTGTTTATCACTCCAACTTTTGAATCTGCTGCCGAAGTAATAGAAGCAGGAGCAGATATACTAGGCTTAGATTGCACAATTCGTGAAAGCCGTGGCTTTGATGAACTTTGTAATTTGTTAAATAAAATTAGAGACAGATATCCTGAAATTGCAATAATGGCAGATTTGGCTACTTTAAATGAAGGTATTAAAGTAGCAGAAACAGGTCTTGTAGATATTATATCTACAACGCTATCAGGTTACACTTTAGAATCTTTAGGCAGTCAAAAAGATGGTCCAGACATAGAACTTTTGGAAGAATTAAAGAAAAAAGTGGATTTACCTATTAACTGTGAAGGCAGGATATGGGAACTAGCAGATTTAGAAAGTGTGCTTAATTCAGGAGCAGATATGGTAACAATAGGAACAGCAGTAACAAGACCACATCTAATAACTAATAGGTTCGTTAAATTTAATTTGGAATATCAAAAACATAAATAAAAAAGACTATTAAAAGTATAATGTAGAAATGTAGAGGATAGGATGTTGAGGGTTTCTGAATTAATATGAAATCACACCTCAACTCTACATTCTACATTTTATATTTATATTGAGGTGAAGTCTATGATAATACAAAGTAAAAATGTATGGTTACATGAGGAGTTTGTAGCAGCTCAATTAACAATTGAAGGAAACAAAATTATTAAGATTGAAGAATATAATAAAGAAATTTCAGATGTTGATTATGGAGAAAATTATATTCTTCCAGGCTTTATTGATATACATAGTCATGGTTATGGAAAAATAAGTGCATCAAAATCATCATCAGAGGAATTAGTTAAGTGGAAGAGATATTTACCAGAAGAAGGGGTTACTTCATTTTTGCCAGCAGTTGAAACTCAATCTGAAGCTGATAATATAAAAGCATATAAAAATATAGTTACTGCTATGAGTAATAGTGAGGGGGCAGAGATTTTAGGAATATATATGGAGGGAAACTTTATTTCTGAAAAGACTAGAGGGGCTCAATGTAAAGATTTTATAGTAAAGCCTTCTGTAGATGTTCTTAAAAAATATATTGAGGCTTCTAATAATAATTTAAAGCTTATATGTATTGCCCCAGAAGAAGATGAAGGTTTTAAGGTTTGTGAATATGCAAGTAGCAAAGGTATAAGGGTAAGTGTTGGACATAGTAATGCTACTTATAAGATTATAAAAGATGCTATGAACCATGGAGCTGTCGCTATAACTCATACTTATAATGGCTGTCCAAGGTTTCATCATAGAGAAGTTGGAGTAATAGGTGCAGCTATGGATATAGATGATCTATATGCTGAAATTATTGGAGATGGTAGGCATGTTTCCTGGGAGGCTGTTAGAATACTAGGTAAGCTTAAGGGGAAGGACAAACTTATATTAGTTAGTGATGCTTTTCCATTAAAGGGGTATAAGGGGGAATTACCTCTAGGAGTTACAAGAACTGATGATGGTCAATTTGTAAATAGTGAAGGTAATCTTTGTGGATCTTCATTAAAGATAAATGAGGGGATAAATAATTTAATTAAAAAAGCTAAGCTTCCTTTAGTAACAGCAATTAATTCTGCAACTATTAACCCAGCCAAAATATTAGGTATAAATAATAATAAAGGGTCTATTGAGATAAATAAAGATGCAGATTTAGTAATAACAAATTCAGATTTTAAAGTTATGTGGACATATTGTAAGGGCAGAGAGGTTTATAATGGTGAATAGTATGAACGGTGTATTTAAATTTGCAATAAGTAAAGAGGAATATTTAGAGTTTTTAAGATTTAGATATGGACTTTCTAATGAAAGCAAAAATAGAAAGCTATGGATAACTACTTCTATACCAACATTAATAATTGTAAGCAATATTTTCTTTAAATTGTATAATAAATGGCAATATATTTTACTATCAGTTCTCTTAATTACTCTTTGGATATTTTTTGCTGTACCAAGGATTTGCAAATGGATTTTAGAAAAACAATTTAATGAAAGTATTTTTGAAAGGATTAATATAAAGGCCTTTGAAAGTATTACAGCTGAATTTAGAGATAAGAATATTGTTATTAAGGATAGAGGTAAGAATATAGAGATAGATTACAATAGTGTATTGAAGATAATTCCTATAAATAATATGTTCGTTATTTTATATAAGGGTAATGGAGTAATTTTATTACCTTATCGTGCTTTTAAAGAAGATAAAGATATAAAGGAATTTTTAATGGATATTGAAAAGAAAATATGTATTTAAAAGATTTAAATGATGAAAGATATAATATTATTACCATAAGGTAAATAATTTATATCTTTTTTATTTTTTTATAAAAAATTTTTCTCAATTTTATTCTAAAGAGGGTACTTATTTAATGACAGGCTATTCAAGATTAAGAATTATGGAGGTTATTAAATATGCAATTTTCATTTTTAGGGTATTCAGTTAATAAAATTATGGAATTAGAATTAGATGTTAAGGATGTAACTATACTAAGGTTCTTTGATGATTTTAGACAAAGTGGGAGAATGAATTATGAAGTAATAAATGGAGTTAGGTATTACTGGATTAGTTATCAAAGTATAGAAAATGAACTACCTTTCTTAGGTTTAGGAAAAAGAACTATTATGGCGAGAATGTTAAAGCTAAGGGATTTAGGTATTTTATCTCATTATACTAAAAAGGAAGGTGGAACTTTTTCTTATTATGCAATAGGGGATAGGTATAAGGAATTATTATATACTAATGATAATAATCATAATAATTTTAATGGTAAATACAAAAATATAAATGGACAATCTGATAACTTAGAAAAAGATAATAGTATAAGTGAAGCTATAGAAGCTTCTTATAATGAAGGTATAAATGAATATGAAGAGGAAGTTATTAATAATGAAGAGAGTGTTGTTAATAATGTAGAAGCTAGCAGTAATTTTTATGATTTTGAAGAGGGGGTATCATCAAATAATCACAAAGGGTATGCAGAAAAATGTTCAACAAAGACTAATCTATTAAATAACTCATCTACTAAAGTAACTAATATATATAATAATATAAAAGAAAATAT
>JAEZAL010000202.1 GCA_023427705.1 Bacillota bacterium
GTAATTATTAGTATAATAAAAAGCACCACTTTAATAAGTGCTGCTTTAACATTTTTAGAAAACTATTTTAAATTACCCTCTGGTATTATGTATACTATTTTGTTAGGAAGTATCGAATTTACTAATGGATGTAAATTAATTTCTGATATAAACTTATCTATTAGCTTAAAATTAAGTTTAATAAGTTTTATATTATGCTTTTCAAGTTTATCTGTTATAGCACAAGTATCATCAATAGTAAGTAAGGATACTCCAAATTTTAAAAAATATATATTACTCAAACTATTACAAGGAATAATAGGTTTTATAATAACATTTATTTTTAGTAATATACTATTAATCTCAATTCCAACTTTTAGTATTGCTCCAAATTATAATTATAAATTACTCATATATAAATTATATATTCCTATAGTATTAATTTTAAGTTTATCTCTTTTAGTTTCTATAATAAATAAATATATTAAAAATAAACTACATTCCTCTTAACTCTGATATGTTATCTTTAATTTTTGAAGCAGTTCCACTTAAATTTTCATCTATTTCCTTAGCAACGGTTTCAAAAGATTTTTGCATATTTTCAATAAGTTTATTTTTCTTTTCTTCAATTTCTCTATCTAATTGAGATAATATTTCAGTTGAATACTCTCTAGATCCAATCCTAATTGCCTTGGCATCTCTTTGTGCTAGGGCAATTATTTCATTTGCTCTTATTTTTGCTTCCTTAACTAAATCATGATTTTCTACATTTTGCTTCATCATTTCCATGATTTCACTTTTAGTAGATTCATATTGCTTTTGAGCATCCTCTAGAATTCTGTCCTTTTCATTCATAACCCATTGAGCTTTTCTAATTTGATCTGGCAAATAATTTATAACCTGATCTATTACTTCTAAAAATTCTTTTTTATCTATTACACTTTTACCTGTTATAGGTACTTTTGGCGCTGTTTCTATTAACTCTTCTAAGTACTCCAAAAGTTCAATAATATTAACTTCTATTTTTTCCATATGCTTACTCCCCCATTAGAAAATCTAAATATTAAAACTTCTCCATAAGCTCTGAAATCAATTCATCAGGCACCAATCCATTAATGTTTCCTCCGAATTTCGCTACTTGTTTTACTGATGATGAACTAACATAAGAGAATTCTGATGAAGTCATCATAAATACTGTTTCTATATTTGAATCAAGCTTTGAATTCATAAGTGCCATTTGAAATTCATATTCAAAATCTGACATAGTTCTAAGTCCCTTTAAGATTACTTTTGAATTATGCATTTTTGCAAAATCTACTAATAATCCATCAAAACTTAAAACCTCAACATTTTCTATATTTTTAGTGACTCTTTTTATTAAGTCTACTCTTTCCTCAATAGAAAATAGGCATTTCTTATCCATATTAACTAAAACAGCTACAATTAATTTATCATATACTTTAGCTCCCCTAGTTATAATATCTAAATGCCCATTTGTAATTGGATCAAAACTTCCTGGATAAATAGCAATATTCATTTCTCTCACCTTTTATTTACTCCTCATTTTTATAAATACATACAGTTGTATTTCCGTACTTTTTACTTTTTAATAATTTAATTTCTTTATATCCTTCATAAATTTCTTCTATTGAATCTATTTTTGTTACTATTATACCTTCTTTTTTCAATAGATTATTTTCTTTTATTATTTCCATTGCTTTAGGAATCATTTCTTTGCAATATGGTGGATCTATAAAAATAATATCAAATACCTTACCTTTTTCAGCTAACCTTCTTAAAGCATCATATGAATCTAAGTTAAGTGAAAAACAAAAATCTTGAAATTTTAAATTCTCTATATTTTGTTTTAATATTGGATAAGTCGTATTACTTTTATCGATTAAATAAACTTCTTTAGCACCCCTACTTGCTGCTTCTAACCCAAGACTTCCCGTTCCTGCAAAAACATCTACAACTGTAGCTTCAGGAATATAGTTTTGTATTATACTAAACATCGATTCCTTAACTCTATCTAAAGTTGGCCTTGTTTCCATTGTAGCAGGAGGTAATAATTTTCGTCCTCGTGCTTTTCCTGCTATTATTCTCATTTTACTTCCTCCTTAGGTACTATTATTATAATTTTAACATAAGATTTATTTATATACAATTTATTTAATTAAAACAAATATATCGACTATATCTCTCAAGAGACTTAGCTATCTCAGTGCATAATTTTACGTTTTTAGCTTCTTTTGAGCTTATTAATTGACTTGCTTCATATCTTGCACATTTTAATATGTCCATATCTTCGTATATATCAGCTAATACTAATCCTATATCTCCACTTTGTCTTAATCCAAACATTTCTCCTGCTCCTCTTAACTTAAGGTCTTGTTCTGAAATATAGAAACCATCAGTAGAGCTAGTCATTATCTCCATTCTTTTTTTTGTCTTTTCACTCTTAGCATTTCCTATTAAAATGCAATAAGACTCATATTCCCCTCTTCCAACTCTTCCTCTTAACTGGTGAAGTTGAGCTAATCCAAATCTCTCTGAATTTTCTATTATCATAATAGATGCATTAGGAACATTTACACCAACTTCTATTACTGTAGTAGAAATAATAACTTTAACCTTGTTTTCTTTAAACAAGCCTATTATCTCATCCTTTTCCTTTGGTTTCATCTTTCCATGTAATATTTCAACACTTACATTTCTAAAAACATCATCCTTCAATTCTTCGTATAATTTCTCTACAGAATTTAATTCCATCTTTTCATTTTCTTCAATTAATGGACAAACAATATATACTTGCCTTCCTTTATTAATTTCATTAAGAGCTAAATTATATGCATCCATTCTTTCCTTTTCAGAGTAAAATCTAGTATCTATTTTCTTTCTTCCAGGTGGAAGTTTATCTATTATTGATACATCTAAATCTGAATACATATATAAAGCTAAGGTTCTAGGAATAGGTGTTGCTGTCATAACTAACACATCTGGTCTTCTAGCCTTATTAATTAATTTATTTCTTTGCTCAACACCAAATCTATGTTGTTCATCTGTTATTACTATTCCTAAATTATTAAACTCTACATCTTCTTGAATTAATGCATGAGTTCCTATTACAAGCATAGGATTCCCCTCTGCAATCTTCTCTTTAATTCTTTTCTTCTCTTTTAAGCTAGTACTTCCTGTTAAAATTTCTATGTCTAAATTAAAGTCTTTAAAAATCTTTAAAGCTTCTAAATAGTGCTGATTAGCTAATATTTCAGTAGGTGCCATTAAAGCGCCTTGGTAACCATTTTTTAAAACATTAAATATTGCTATTAATGCTACTATAGTCTTACCACTACCTACATCTCCCTGAACTAATCTATTCATTGAATATTTACTTTTTTGATCTCTTAATATATCTCTAACAACATTAGTTTGTGCATCAGTTAATTTAAAAGGTAATGATTCCTTTAAATCTTTTAATTCCTCATGCCAATTAAAAGAAATTCCATCATTACTTCTTAATTTATTCTTTAATAACAATAACTTCATTGAATAAGTAAATAATTCCTGAAATTTAAGTCTTGAAACAGCTTTATCTAGTTCCATTTTCCCTTTAGGAAAATGTATTTCTCTAATTGCTGTATCTAAATCAATCATATTATATCTATCCAAAATATCTTTAGGCAGATTATCAGCAATTATAACTGTATCTAAAACTTGATTAATTATTTTAGTAATTACCTTATCATTTAAATCACCTTTTAAAGGATATTTAGGTATAATCTCACTTTTTTTAGCATCATTACAGCCAACTATAGGATTAATCACTTCTAACATATTTCCATTTCTTTTGAACTTTCCTACTAAATCGTAGGTATTATTAAGTTTAAAATTATTTTTTATATATCTTTGATTAAACCATTTCCCTAAAACTATATGCCCTTTATAATCAAATTTTATGGTAGAAATAATCTTACCATTCTTTGTTTTTAAGTCTCTATCATATCCTATAACTCTACAAGTTAGAATTTGTTTTTCTTCACCATCTATTTCATTAAACTCTGCATCACTTTTTATAAATTCATAATCTCTTGGAAAATATAAAAGTAAATCATATATTGTAAAAATCCCGCATTTATTTAACTTTTCAGTAAGCTTAGGACCCACACCTTTCAAAGTAGAGACTTCCATTGATATATTCATTTACTCACCTCAAAATTTTATTCAATCAATATTATAACGGCTATTACCAATTATAAAATGAATATAGAAAAAAATAAAGAAAAAACTCCTTTCGGAGTTTAATCTAAATATATATGTAATTTATTTAAATCACATTACTAATTTCCAATTCTATATATTTAATTTTGAGTTTTTTAACTCTTATTAAATACTATTCTACTGACATTAAGAAATAATAAAGAGGTTGTGCTCCTCTATAACATTGAACATCAAGATCTTCATATTTTTCTTCTATCTTATTTGCAAATTCATTTGCCTCTTCTTCTGAAACATCTGAACCGTATAATATAGTAATAAGTTCGCTTTCATCATCTATCATATCAGCAAGCACTTCTTCTGCTACATCACAATAAGATGATCCAACCTTCTTAATTTTCCCTTCAATTAATCCAAGCATATCGCCTTCTTTAATTTCTATGCCATCCATTTCTGTATCTCTTACTGCATAAGTTACAGAACCAGTTTTAACCATACCAATAGTCTCTTTTAAAGCTTCCTCATTTTCATCAACTTCTGCTTCAGAATTAAACATTGTAACACAAGTAATACCTTGTGGTATTGAAGTTGTTGGTATAACTCTAACATCTTCTTCAGAAATTTCAGCTGCTTGATTTGCTGACATAATTATGTTTTTGTTATTTGGTAATACAAAAATATGTTCAGCATTTAATTTAGATATACATTCTACTATATCTTGTGTTGAAGGGTTCATAGTTTGACCACCTTCAATTACATAATCTACTCCAAGGTCTTTAAATATACTTGTTATTCCTTCTCCCATTGCAACAGCAACAAAAGCATATTTTTTCTTTTCAACTTCTACTGCTTCTTCATTTTGCTTACCTTTAAGTTCATATTCTTCTTTAGCTAAAAGAACTTCTCTATGCTCTTCTCTCATATTATCTATTTTTATCTTAGATAACTCTCCTAATTGAACAGCTTTAGCTAATACAGCTCCTGGATCATTAGTGTGGATATGAACTTTTATAACATCTTCATAACCAACTACAACTTGTGAATCTCCCATAGGAGTTATATCATCTCTAAATTTATCTGCTTTATCAGCATCTGCTAAAATAATAAATTCTGTACAATAACCAAATTTAATATCGATATCTTCAGTTCCTTGAGCACCTTGCATCTTAGCTTCTGATGGTTTTATATCTTTAATTTCAGCTTTAATATCATCTCTTAAAGCTTCTAGCATTCCTTTTAAAATAATATATAATCCCATTCCACCTGAATCTACAACTTTTGCTTTCTTTAAAGCTGGTAATAATTCCGGTGTTTTATCAAGCATAATCTTAGCTTCTTTAACAACAACATCTATTAAGTCAACTACATTTTCTTTTGCATCTGTATCTATTGCTGCTTCAGACGCTGCTCTTATTACAGATAAAATAGTTCCTTCTGTTGGTCTCATAACTGCTTTATAAGCTGCTTTACTACCTTCTTGTAAAGCTATAGCAAACTCTACTGAGTCTACTGATGTTTTTCCTTCTAATCCCTTAGAAATACCTCTAAGTATTTGTGAAAGAATAACTCCTGAATTCCCTCTTGCTCCCATTAAAGCTCCTTTAGCAAGCTTTTTTGAAGCTTCTCCAATAGATTCTGTATTTAAGCCTTCTATTTCTTTAACAGCTGCTTTAAATGTAGCAGACATATTAGTTCCTGTATCTCCATCTGGAACTGGGAATACATTTAACGAGTTAACATACTCACTTTGCTCTAACAATCTATTGCTAGCATTAACAACCATATTATAAAAGTCATGGCCATTTATTGTCTGATATTTCATCTTTTTACCTCCTAGACTCTCACTGCTTGAACATTTACTGTAACAGATGAAACTTTTAATCCAGTAAAGTTTTCCACACTATAACGCACCTTTTGTATAATGTTATTTGCTATTTCAGAAATTTTAGTTCCATATTCAACCATAACAAATAATTCAACTATTAATTTATCATTATCAAATTTTAATTTAACGCCTTTGCTTAAATTTTCTATTCTCATTAATTCCCATAATCCTTCAGTTGCATTCTTGGAAACCATTCCTACAACACCATAGCATTCCATAGTTGATAAACCAACTATTTTAGCTAGCACCTCTTCAGAGTAATGTATATTTCCAAGTTCATTTGAATATCCTACCATATAGAAACCTCCTTATAATTATCTATACACTATATTTTATATTACTTATATTTATTATTCAAGTAAATATTACATATGCTTATTATATGAAGAACTTATTAAATATATTAAATCTTTTATTTTAAAAGTTTTTTTACTTTTTTCTTATTTTCCCTTGCTTTTCTAAGGGTTCCTATGTTAAAATTTAATCTGTCCTATTGAAGAGAAATTATCTTCAAAAATAAGGAGGTGTTTTCAAGTGGCAAGAAGATGCGAAGTTTGTAATAAAGGGGTTGTAGCTGGATCACAGTACTCCCACTCACATCGTCAATCAAAGAGAACTTGGGCTCCTAACATAAAGAGAGTAAAGGCTTTAGTTAACGGAACACCAAAAACAGTTCATGTATGTACAAGATGCCTTAGATCTGGCAAGGTTCAAAGAGCAATATAAGTTCAAATAAAAAATGCAATTGTTTTAACAATTGCATTTTTTATTTTGTAAATATCTTATTATATTTTATTTCTCATATGTATTATCTTTTTCTTCTGAAAAATTTAATTAAATTAGACAAAAACTTAGGTAGTTTTATAGCTATTATCTTCATACTATTCCTCCATAAAAAATCACTCATCTCTTTATATACATTGTATGCAAATAAATGAAATGAGTGATTATTATTTTTAATCTTTTGTATAAAGAATCATTAAA
>JAEZAL010000288.1 GCA_023427705.1 Bacillota bacterium
CTATAATTGACTTTATGAATGTTTGTCATGGACCTTGGCAATATGATGTGGCAAGAACATATTTTTTAATATCAGAAGGAGAGATTCCTTACGGCACTCCAAATCGTGATAAAATACTGGGAATTCAGGAGTTATTAGCAAATATGTATTTAAATAAAATGAAGACTTCATATGAGGACATTGAGAAATATATATTGGTAATTAAAGCTTGTAGGGATAATGAACTAAATCTTAAATAGGTATAAAAATAAACATAGAGCAATTTTGAAAATATAAAAATAAATACGTATTTATAGAAAGGAGAGTTATATGATTTATTTAGATTATAATGCTACAACGCCTATAGATAAAGATGTAGCTGAATCTATGTTACCATACATTTATGGAAATTATGGTAATCCGTCTAGTAATCATAAGATGGGAGTAACTGCTAAGAAGTCTATTGAAAAGGCTAGAGGACAAGTTGCTGAATTAATAAATTGTTCACCAGAAGAGATAATTTTCACAAGTGGAGGAAGTGAATCGAATAATATGGTTATTAAAGGAGTTGCGCACACTTTAAAACATAATGGAAATCATATTATTACAACTAAAGTAGAACATCCAGCAGTGCTTAATCCATGTTATTATCTTGAGGAATTAGGCTATAGAGTTAGTTATTTGAATGTTGACAAGTATGGGATAGTTAATCTTTCAGAACTTGAGAATTTAATTAAATATGAAACTATATTAGTTACAGTTATGCATTCTAATAATGAAACAGGAACTCTACAGCCAATAAAAGAGATTTCTGAAATATGTAAAAGCCATAATGTTCTATTACATACAGATGCATCACAATCATTAGGTAAAGTACCTGTTGATATTAATAGTTTAGGAGTTGATTTCCTAACTATTGCAGGTCATAAGCTATATGCACCTAAGGGAATTGGTGCATTGTACATCAAAAAAGGTATTAGTATAGAACCACTAATCCTTGGCGCAGGTCATGAGAATGGAAGACGTGCGGGAACTGAAAATATTATTTTTGATGTTGCACTTGGCAAAGCATGTGAGATCGCAAAAAAAGAATTGAAAAATAATGAAGTAAAGCTATTAACAGATTACTTTTATAATAAACTTAAAGAGATTTTTGGTGAAGGAATACAATTAAATGGACATCCAGATAAGAGGCTTCCCAATACATTAAATATTAGTTTTTTAGGTTTTAATGGACATGAAGTTTTGGATAAGCTAAATAATATTCTAGCATCTACGGGGTCAGCCTGTCATTCAGGTAATACTTCAATATCACCTGTGTTAAGAGCAATGGGAGTTTCAGAAAAAGTTGGACAAGGTGCTGTGCGTTTTAGTCTTGGTAGGTATACAACTAAAGATGAAATTGATTTTGTTATTAATGAAATAAATAAGGCTTTAAATTGTTAAGGAGGAATAAAATGAAACTTGGAGTTATTATTGAAACAAAGGAATTTGAAAAAGCATGGAATGCATTAAGATTTGCAGTTGCTGCAAGGAAGAAGGGCCATGAAGTGAGGGTGTTTTTAATGGGTGAAGCTGTAGAATGTGAAACACTTGCTCATGAAAAATTTGATGTATCAGAACAGCTTAGAGAATTAAATAAAGTTGGAGGAGTTATTTTAGCTTGTGGGACATGCTTAAAATCTAGAAATATGAATGCAACTAATATTTGTCCAAGTTCTACAATGGTTGATTGTGTAGAAATGGTTGAATGGGCCGATAAAACAGTGACGTTTTAAAAATAAGTTTTTAATATATTAATATAAAAAATATTTGTTAGTATTTCAATTACTAATTATGTAAGTAAGAGTAAGGGAAGTAAAACAAGAACATAACAATAAAGTATTAAAATAGACTATCACAAAATAATTATAAATCATTTTGCAATAGTCTATTTTAAATTATTTTATATTTTACGATTTCTTATTGTTTTTAAGAATGATGCTTACTATGATTGCTATAGCTGATAATAGACAAATACTAAGCCATAGTAAGAGGCTAGAATTATCACCGCTTTCTGGAGCTTCAAAAGCTTTAGATAAAGTATTATAAAATTTTACATAAGTATGATCTGCAGAAATAATTCCACTTTCATTTTGTGATTCTACAGTATAACCATCATTATCACTTTCGGTTACTGTGTAAGTAATACCTATAGGAAGTCCAATAGCTGTTTTACGTTCATTATGCTTTAAAGTAAAAGTAGCTATGCCATTTTTAAATTCCATATCTCCATAAGTACCATTTATTGTGTTATCAGAAAGAGTTACTGTAAAAGTAAAAGCTTTGTTAGTATCAGCAGCATTACCTGAAACTATTTTTTCTACTGAAAGATTACCTGTAGTTAATGGAGCTAATTCAGGTGAATTTTTAGTATTCGTAAATAATACGGATACTGTTTCATTTGCAATTATGCTTCCCTTTGCATTTTGTGATTCTACTATATATTCATCATTATTGCTTTCCGTTACTGTATAGGTAATACCTTCAGGAAGGCCAGTAGCTGTTTTACGTTCATTATGTTTTAAAGTAAAAGTAGCAATACCATTTTTAAATTCCATATCACCATAAGTACCATTTATTGTATTATCAGATAGAGTTACAGTGAATGTAAAATCTTGATTAATATCAGCTGCATTACCAGAAACTATCTTTTCCACTGAAAGGTTACCTGTAGCTAATTGAGGTAAATCCTTTTTGTTTAAAAAGAACGCTGTTATCCATTTATCAGCAATTATATGTCCACTTTCATTTTCAGGTTGTACGGTATATCCATCATTGTTACTTTCAGTCACTGTATAAGCAAGTCCTGCAGGAAGCCCTAGTGCTGTCTTAGATTGTCCATGTTTCAGAGTGAATGTTGATACACCATCTACAAATGTTATTTGGTTATAAGTACCATTAATTGTATTATCAGAAAGAGTTACAGTAAAGGTAAAATCTTGATTAGTATCCCCTCCATCACCTACTACTATCTTTTCTACTGAAAGGATTCCAGTAGGATGAGCAGGTAATTCGCTTGATTCCTTTATATTCATGAAGGTTGCAACTGAAGTTTGATCTGAACTAATAATCCCATCTGCATTTTGTGATTCTACAGTATAGCCATGATTATCACTTTCAGTTACTGTATATGTAATACCCACAGGAATGCCAGTTGCAGTTTTACTTTCATTATGTTTTAGAGTAAAGTTAGCAATACCATTTTTAAATTCCATTTCACCATAGGTACCATCTATTGTTTTATCAGAAAGTGTTACGGTAAAAGTAAAAGGTTCGTTTTTATAAGAGGCAATACCAGATACTTTTTTTTCAACAATTAAGCTCCCCGCAGTTAAATTGGAGGAGTTATTTGTATTTGTAAATTTTACAGATGAAATTTTATTTCCGGTAATGGTTCCATTGGCATTTTGCGATTCAACAATATATCCATCATTATTGCTTTCTTTTACTGTATAATTAATACCTACAGGAAGTCCAGTTGCAGTTTTACTTTCGTTATGCTTTAGCATAAAATTAGCAATACCATCTTTGAATTCCATATTTCCATAAGTGCCACTTATTGTATTGTCAGAAAGAGTTACAGTGAAGTTAAAATCTTTTGTGGTATCACCAGCATTACCGTTGACAGTTTTATTAACTATAAGGTCCCCTGTAGCAACATCTCCATAAGTAAATTCACTATATATATGAGTTGTGTTTATGTGAAGTCCAGTCATGTTTTGATATTTTTTGTTATTATGGATAACTTCTTTTTCAGGAGAATATTGACGAAGTTCCAACCCCCAAAATAGAGGACAAAATACTAAAAATGTATCATTAACATCTGGAATACTATCTGAAACTAGAACAAATTCTGTATTTCCGTAAATATTCCAGTGATTACCGTTAAGAACAGAAATACCTTCAGGTAAATGTAAGCTATATATACCATTATATTCTTCAGGTTCTTCTATTTTAATTTTACCACTATACCATTTACCATCTTCTTTTTGAGTAAAATTAAAGTCTCCAGTAACTATAGCTTCTTCTGATGGTTCTGAATCAAGAATTACTTCACTTAAAGTAGCATAATTCATAAGAGATTCTCCTAGTGGATAGCTTGATAAGTTATTTATATTATTGTATGGTACTTTATAATCATTCATAAGCTTCCAAATTGCGTTTTGTGTATTATTAAAGGCTTGCTTCTCTGTAACATAATATGAAGTAGAGAAGAAGTTTGCAAAAGCCTCTCGTGGACTACTGAAATTAAGTAGGCAAAGAGCTGCTTTGAAAAATGGCATAGACATTATGGCTGACTTCGTTAAACCTTCTCTTATATCTGTATCTTTCATAGTAAAAGTAACATATTCAAAGAAATTATTCAGAATATCTTCATAATTTTCAAAATTATGTATGGTAATTTCGTTATAACCTAGCTCAGGAAAGGCTTTTACAAGTTCAGGAAATGGTTTTAACAAATTATCAAACTCATACTCAGAAGGAACATAAAGCTCTTCATCATCAATAATCATATAAAGATTTTTTCCGTTGTGAGGATATCCTGCATAAAGAATCCTTTCAAGCTTTTCAATCATTTCATCGTAGTTTTCAATATCACCAGGTTTAAGATAACCATATACATAGTTAGGTGGTTCCACGCCTCCTATTTCATGAGGCCAGTTAAGAAGGTTATTAATACAGTAAACAACAAGATATTCCATAGGATATTCAGGATCTTCAATATAGTAAATACCGTCTTCAGATATTATTTCAAGTGGGGATGTATTTGTAAATGTTGTTGCATTTGCAAATACTGTTGATAGTGTAAATGAAAGTAGTACAAATACACAAACTAGTTGTAATAATATTTTTTTCATCATTCTCATTCTGTTAACTCCTTACGTCTAATATTAATTTATGTTTATTGATGATTTATAAATATAAGAGTAATTTGGATCACTAATATAAAACATAAATTATACTAAAAAAATATTATAAATACCCTAAATATTACCATGTAACTATAATTAAGTCAATAATTCGAATAATTAATCAAATAATATAAGTTATCTATAGAAAGTTATTTTTATATTTATTTTAATTTTGTAAATAATATTAAGTAAAATAGGATATTAACTTTACAAACAATATATATTTGGAGGTAAAAATGAATAGAAAAATATTATCAATGGTTATAATTATTAATATGAGTTTAGTAGGGTGCAATAATTCAACAACAAATAGAAATAATGAAAGAATTACAGTTGAAGAAGCAAAAGAAATAGCCCTAGATGATGCAAATTTAACAAGTGATAAGGTTTCATTTATTAGAACACAATTTGATTCAGATAATGGAGCAGAAAAATATGATATAGAGTTTAATTATGGAAATAGAGAGTATGATTATGAGATAAATGCCATTAATGGTAGCATAATAGTATATGATGAAGATATAGAAGACTACAATATAAATAATAATAAAGGAGCTAATAATACAACTGAAAATCAACAACAAAATAACTCAAATCAAAATCAACAACCAATTGGTGGAGCAACTGAAATAACTATAGAGGAAGCAAAGCAAATAGCTTTAAATCATGCAAATTTAACAAGTGATAAAGTTTCATTTATAAGAAGCGAGTTAGATGTTGATGACGGAATAAAGAAATATGAAATAGAGTTTAGCTATAATAATAAAGAGTATAGTTATGAAATAGATTATGTTACAGGAAATATATTAAGCTATGAGCAAGATTAAGAATTAGATTTAAATTTTATTATTTATTAAATAAGTCAAACTATAATTAGTTTATAATTTTATATAAAAAGAAGTTTAAGTTTTAAACTTCTTTTTTTGTTTCAAGATTTAATAATAAGAAAAAAGTCAAAAAAGATAAAATATGTATAAAAATAGAAGAAAGATAGTTTTTTAGAAAGGTAAATTATGATAAAATTAATAGCAATTATTAATGCACTAGAAAATTTACTAAAGATTTATATACTTTTAAAGGAGATTTATTTTAATACTTAATATGAAAATAAAATTTAGTAAATAAATTCTATTAACTAAATAATTAATGACATAGGGGGATGAATATAATTGAAAAAACTAGTTTCGAGTACATTATTATTTATTATGTTATCATCAAATATAGTACATGCTATACCAAATGATATCACTTCATCTAATGAGACATTAGATGAAAAAATAGAAATGATAGATAATAATGAAGTAAATGATAGTAATGCTTTTGAAATAGATATAAACGAAAGTAATACTTATGATGAAAATCACAATGATATTGATTATATGGTTACTAATCAAGTAATAGATGTTATCAATAATACTGAGGTCTTAGATGAAAATGGAGAACCTATTAGATTACTTGCTGATGGAACTACTGATGAAACTGATAAAATAG
>JAEZAL010000344.1 GCA_023427705.1 Bacillota bacterium
AAACAAATTCCTCTTCTCTTAAAAAATTTAAATTTACTTTAACATTAATAATAGCACTTTCTATTGCTGAATGTAATAAAGATAGCGCAACTCCCGCATCAGAAATAAGATTTTTATTACCATACCTTATTGCAAATTCAATATTATCGTAAAACTTAATGCATTTTTCAGCTAGTTGTAAAGGGGTTTCCATAGCTTTGATAGTAAAATCTTTTATCTTATCTTTTCTAAGTTTTATTTCTTCATCATTATTTTTCGGTAATTTGTAAGAATTCATTAATGCTAAAAAATCTTCTCTGTCTTTTTCCATAAATTCTTGAGCTTCTATTATTATTTTTTTTGCTTCTTCTTGCAAAATTAACATTTTTTCTTTTTCATCATCTTTTAAATCTTCATAAACTTTTTTACCTATGGTCAATGAATATACCATAGAATTCAAACCTGCAGAAAGAGCTAAAACTAATGCTGCAGTACTTCCACCTCCTGGAGATGGCGCATCTGAAGATAACTCATTTAAGAAGTCTTCTATTTTATAATCTTTAAATAACATTTATATTACCTCTCTTTAATAAGTTCACTATATACATTTAGTATTTCTTTAATTATTTTTTTCTTAGAATATTTTTCTATGCAGTTTTTTCTTATTTTCTCAGAATCATATAGATTTATATTTTCTATAATATTGCTCATAGCATTCCCAAGTTCATCAACGTCATTTATTTTTACTAATAACCCATTTTCATTATTAATAATATCTTCTGCCCCACCATTATAAGTCCCTATAACAGGCTTTCCTGAAGCCAAAGCTTCAATATATACAACTCCAAAAGTTTCATACTTTGAAGCAAGAACAAAAGCATCACATTTACTCATGTAATCAGAAACTTCTTCTCTAGATAAAGCTCCTAAAAACTTTACTTGATTATCTATTTTAAGTTCTTTACATAAACTAATTAAACCTTCTTTTTGACTTCCTTCGCCACCTATAACTAGTTTTGTATTTGAATTTTTAAAATACTTAGCAAATGCCTTTATTAATATATCCATTCCTTTTTCTCCTTCTAAAAAAGCCAAAGAGAAAAAAGTAAATTTATCATTAATATTTTTACTAATTTTAAACTTTTCAACTGGAATTAAATTATGTATTACCTTTATATCATTTCTACCTGAAAATTCTACTATTTCTTTTTTTAATCCATTCCCTACAGCAATTAAAACATCTGCATCTAAATACGACTTTTTAATAAAAGGTTTATAGCTTTCTTTAATATAAATTGCTGTATTTAATGATGAATGTTCTGTTATAACTAAAGGAATATTATATTTTTTAGCTATATATGCTGCACTTATCCCTGCCCAAAAAGAAGATTGGCAGTGTATTAAATCAACCTTTCCTTCTTTTTTTACAATTTCTCTATATAGTCTATCTAATCTCTTATTAAAAATGCTGAACATCTTAGGATTTTTAGGTAAATAATTAAAATTTTTATATCTATATGTTTTTAATTTACCTTCAATACCATAACTAACTCCTATTTTCTCATTGATCTTAAACAATTGTGTTAAAGGCCAAATTTCATTATATGCTACTGTAACTTTAACTCCACTTTCTTGAATAGCTTCTGCTTGCTCTTTAAAAAAACTTCCATGGACAGGATTTCTCTTATTACTATACCAAGATGGTATAAACATAATGTGCATAGTTAATCCTCCCTTAATATTAAATCTAATTTTTTAGATATATTTCCCCATTCATAATCTTCAATTTCATTAGATTTATTTCCATTAATTATTCTATTTGTTAACTCTATAATTCCATCATTAATATTTTCTATATTATTATTTGACACTTTACACTTTTCTATATTACTTACAACATCAAGTATTGGATCATTTTCATCCCCTAGAATAACCAAAATATATGCTTTGCAACCAAAGTAATCATATATTTTCGCTGGAATCTGTTTAGAATTCTTATTCCCAAATAACAATAGTATATCTGCATTTATCATATAGCTTAAAGCTTCTTTATAAGGAATTCTATTAGAAACCTTTACCTTATCTATTTCAAGAAGTTGATTTCTTACTTCTTCGTTATCTATATTACCAAAAAATAATATATTTAACTTTTCATATAAGGAACTATTTTCTCCTTTAATTCTTTTTAAAGCATTTATAAATGGTCTTATATCTCTAAGCTTTGAAAATATTTCTCCAGCATATACTACATTAATCATATTATTATTAATTAACATAGGTAATTCACTTTGTTTTATATCACTATATACCTTTGAATCATATCCCCTAGTTATTATATAAGTATCCTTAGGATTTATATTATATGTTTTTATATAATCCTCTCTATTTGCCTTGGTAACAAAAACATGTTTATCTGCTAAGTTTATTATTTGTCTTTCATATCTACCTTCAACTTTTTTCCTAATAAAACTTGAACCTTCCCTTGTTGAATCCTTAAGCCACGGATCACTCCAATAAGCTATCCATCTTAAATGCTTATAATTTTTCTTGATTCTATAGGCACATATATGACTTGAAGGTGGTTCATGCATGGAAAACATAACATCAAACTTCTCGTTCTTCATTAATTTAATTCCATAATTGCTAGCTTTTATAGCCCAATATAAATACATATCAGGAATAGCAAATAAGCTTTTTACTTTTCTAAGACAAGCCTTGACCTTAAGCTTTAATTTATTATTCTTGTTATCGTTCTTAACTCCATTTGATTTTTTAGGCATTATTTTTTCAAAGATTAGTCCTCCAGAAATAATATGTAATTTTATTTTTGGATCTAGCATGCTTAAAATATATTCATCATAGTAAATTGAGTTAGAAGGAAAATTTACAGTCAATAGATGAATTTCATTATTATCAATTTTAGCTAAATTATTCAAATATTGAAGCGTTTCTATAGATGCAGAATTATTTATTAGTGGTGAATAACAAGCTATAAATAATATTTTCATTTACTTTTCCTCCTTGTAGATTTATCTTTAATAATATTTAAGGCATCTTCAAATTCTTCTATTCTAAATATTTTACATAACACAAAAAATATAATAGCTCCTACTATTCCATCCAATAAGATAAATAAAAATGAATTTTCTATAATAATAAATTTATTTAAGAAATAAAGAAAAATTATCATAATTAATGAACTCATAGTAATTTTTATAATTTTAATAAAAAGTTCTTTAATATTAAATTCCCCTATTATTTTTCTTGTAGAATTTAATAATAGTATAGCTATTATTACTGCTGATATTGATGTTGCAACAGCAATTCCTAACACACCAAAAAACTTAGATAAAGTAATACTTAATATTATATTAAAAATAACACCTATAACTCCATTTATAGTGGCTATCTTTGTGTTTTTCATTGAATATAGTGAAGAATTTAATATATCTCTAACTCCAGCAAAAGGTAATTGTATAGAATAACCTAATAAAGCCATAGATGTAAGAATAACAGCATTTGAGTCAAATTTACCTCTTTCATATATTACTTTCACAATATCACTACTTAAAAAAATTATTCCAAATGTCATTGGAACTAAAAATAAACAAATTGTTACTATTGATTTAGTTAAATATTTTAAAAATCCTTCTTTATCTCCTTCATTTAATCTATTAGCCATAAGTGGATATACAACAGATACTAATGAAGTTGTTATAGCAGTATTAGCAAATTGTATAATTCTTTGTGAATATTCTAATGAAGCCATAGAACCAGTTGCTAATCCTGATGCAACACTTTTATCAACTAACATATTAATTGAATTAGCACCTGCACCTATTATTACAGGAATAATTAATACAAACATTTTCCTAAGCTTTTCATCTTTAAAATTTATAAATAACTTAATCCTATAACCATTCTTATATAATGAAGGTATTTGTATAAGAACTCTTAGTAAATTTCCAGTAACATTTGCTATAGTTAAACCAACTATACTAACATCCTTAAATAATAGTAAGTATCCAATTATAGGTAAGTTAAAGAATATACCTACTATTGATGGTATAATAAAATCCTCACATACTTGTAATATTGATGCAAAACAAGCATTTATACAAAGCAAAATAATATTAAACAATGTTATTCTAGTTAGGAAAATAGTTAATTCTATCTTTTCAACAGTAAAATTAGGTACAAAAACATTAACAATTTCTTTTGTGAAAATCATTCCTAAAATTATAATAATTATAGAAATAAGAGATAAAATATTAACTATGTTATTAGAAAAACTAAACATGTCTTTCTTACTTTTATTATATTTTATTTCACTTAACATAGGTATAAATGTTGTCGTTATAGCAACACCAACTATCATAAAAACAGATTCTGGTATTGCTACAGCTGCTACATATATATCATAAGAACCTTCTACACCAAAGTGATAAGCTGCTAAAATATCTCTTCCAAAACCAATCACTCTGCTTAAAATTGTCATTACCATTACTATGAATGTAGCTTTAAATATTTTATTTTTATTCATCCCTATTCTTTCCCCTTATTACACGTAATAAAAATTTAGGGATACTACCTAATCTTTTAATCCTCCAAGGCTCCTTAGTTACCCTATATAACCATTCTAGTCCTAGCTTTATCATCCATTTAGGAGCTCTATTAACCTTTTCTGCAATAACATCAAAGCTTCCACCAACTCCCATAAAAATACTACATGGTAGTTCATTCATATATCTTACAATAAACTCTTCTTGTCTAGGACATCCCATTGCTACAAAAATAGCATAAGGTTGTTTTTCTTTTATATCACTTAATAATTCAATTGGGTTATTAATATCAAAATAACCATTATTATATCCTGCTATATTAACTTGTGGGAACTCCATTACAATATTTGCTACACAAGCCTTTAAATTTTCATCTGTAGTACCAAGCAAATAAATGCTTTTATTTTCAGATTCTAATTTTTTTATTATTTCTTTCATTAGATCTATTCCTGCAATTTTTTCTTTAACAGGAGTTTTTAAAAATTTTGCAGCAATTTGAATTCCTACTCCATCTGGAATAATTAAAGAGTTACTCGAAGTGAAATTTTCAAAAAGCATTTTATTATTTAATCCAGTATAAAGCACTTCCGGATTTCCAGATATTATGTGAATTTTGTTTTTGTTATCTATATAATCAATAGCATCTTGAATACTATTTTTAAATACCTTATAGCCTAATATTTCAATAAAATTATTGTCTTTCATATTATCTCCTTAATAAGTTTAAACGTAAAATTATCCATAACTATAATATCATATTTATTTACTTTACTAAAGTTATTAATAGTTAATTTCTGATATTAAATCATTAATATATACTAAATTAAAGAAGGAGCTGTAAAACAGCTCCAAACTATAAATACTACTTATTAAGTATTTTCTCTAAATCCTTAACTATATCATCCTCTGGATTTAACTTCTTAGCAATTTCTAAATGAAGTTTTGCTTCTTCGAAATTATTTAAATTCATATAGCACATTACTATATTAGTACATACTTCAACTTCCTTAGTTACTTCAAAAGCTTTTTTAAAGTACCTTATAGCATTTTCAAAGTCATTAATACAAGCATAGTTAATACCTAATTCAACTACTACTTCATAAATACCACTTTCTCTAGCAATACTTTCATTTAAGTAATATATAGCCTTTTCGTAATTTTCTAATTTCCTATATGCAACACCTAAATAATAATATATCAAAGGATTCTTATCGAAATTATTAAGTAAGTCTAATAATATTTTTATTGTTTTTACTGGGTCATCCTTTAAGTGTTCAATAGCAATTTCATAATTTGATATATTATCTATATCCTCTAATAAACTTTTTATCTCTTCTGTAACCTTACCACCCATATTTATATATTCATTAATGGCTACTTTTGCTGCCTTATAGTCATCATTATCTTTTAATATTAATGCTTTATATAAAAAGGCTTCAGGAATTTTCAATAAACTTTTCTCACAATATTCAATATCATTTAATAATATTTCCTTAAATCCACTATCTTTTTCTCTAATACTTTCTCCAACTAATAATAGTTTCTTCATAACATCTATATCTTTAGAAAATCTATAATAACCTTTTAATAATAAATACCCGTCAATAAGCTTATCTTCTTTTATCTTATTAGATATATCGCTTCTTATACATTTTTCACTATCTTTTATATATGATAGAATAACTTCATAATCTTCATTAAACTTTAAATTTTCATCTGCACCTATAGCTAAAAACATTCCTTCGATAAAATAAAATATTGGTAAATTCTTTATTTTAATTTCATTTTGAATATTTGTAGTTATATATTCTGAGGATATAGGTAAGTATAATTCTCTATTTTCAAAAGATACATAACTAGGAATACCAACATTCCTTTTAAATCCATCTTTATCTATTTCTAAAAATAATAACTTCCCTAATTTTTCTTTAAAAATTGCATTATAATCCAAACATATTCCTCCTTTTATTTGGTTTAATATAAATAATACTATATATTTACTTATGTTTCAAATCTCTTATTTAATTATTATACATAATATCTAATAAATAAAAAGTGGAAGTCCATTTACTATATTATTTATAATAGCAAATAGACATTCCACTTTATTTTTTTAGCTTAATTTTTCATTAACTAACTTAACAACTTCTGACTTGAAGCTTTCAAGCTTATCATCAGCATCTTTTAATCCGTTCCCTTGAACTGCTACATATGCTTTCATTTTAGGTTCAGTTCCTGAAGGTCTTACTACAAACCACGAACCATTTTCTAGAACAAATTTAAGAACATTTGATTTAGGAAGATTTATGTCTTTCTTATTTCCATTTGTAACATCTTCTTCAACGCTTAATTTATAGTCATACTTAACGCTAACCTTAGTTCCATTAATTTCTACAAGTTCTTCATTTCTTAAAGAATCTATGCACTTAGCTATTTTTTCAGCGCCTTCTTTACCCTTTAATTCAAAAGAAACTAAAGTTTCTTTAAAGAAACCATACTTTTCATAAAGGTCAATTAAAGCATCATATAAACTCTTACCTTTTTCTTTATAATATAAAGTCATTTCAGCAATTAACATAGAAGCAACAACTGCATCTTTATCTCTTGCAAAATCACCTGCTAAGTATCCATAGCTTTCTTCAAATCCAAATAAATATGTCTTATCTTTATTTTCTTCGAAGCCTTGCATCTTTTCTCCGATATATTTGAATCCAGTTAAAACTTCCATAAGTTCAACATTATAAGATTCAGCTATTTTCTTAGCACCATCTGTTGTTACTATAGTCTTAATAACAACTCCATTTTCAGGTAATCTATTTTCTTCTTTTAAAGAATCTAAAATATATTGAGTTAATAATAAACCTGTTTGGTTACCTGTTAATACTTTATATTCACCTTCACTATCCTTAACAACTACACCAATTCTATCACAATCAGGATCAGTTGCAAAAATAACATCTGGATTTTCTTCCTTTGCCATTTCTAAAGCTAGTTTAAATACAGCTGGCTCTTCCGGATTAGGATATGAAGCTGTTGGGAAGTTACCATCTGGCATTTCTTGTTCCTTAACTACTGATACACCAGTATAACCAAGTTCCTTTAACACTCTTCTAACTGGCATATTTCCAGAACCATGTATAGGAGTGTAAATCACTTTTAAGTCTTTTGCATTCTCTTTTACTAGTTCTTTTCTAATAGTTAATCCCTTTATTTTATCTATATATAACTTATCTATATCTTCACCAATATATACTAATAGATTTTTTTCTATAGCTTCTTCTTCAGATATATTTTTTATCATATCAAAATTAGCAATTTTATTTACTTCATTAATAATAATATTTGCCTTTTCATCTGTTACTTGACCACCAAACTCATCATAAACCTTATATCCATTATACTCTTTTGGATTATGTGAAGCTGTAACTACTATACCCCCAGTACACTTTAACTCCCTAACTGCAAATGAAAGCATTGGAGTTGGTCTTAAACTTTCATATAGATACACTTTAACATTATTTGCACAAAGCGTTAATGCAGCTGCCTTTGAAAATTCCTTTGACATATTTCTTGAATCATAAGCAATAGCAACTGATGGATTTTCAAATCTTCCATTTAAATAGTTAGCAAATCCTTGAGTAGCTTTTGACACAGTATAGATATTCATTCTATTACTACCTGCTCCTATTACTCCTCTAAGTCCACCTGTACCAAAGTCAAGATCTTTATAAAATCTATCTTCAATTTCTTTTTCATCCTTAATACTTCTTAATTCATTTTTCATATTATCATCTATAGCCTTTGATGATAACCAATCATTATACTTCTCTTTATACAACATATTATACCTCCCAAACGTAGTAGTCAGGTAATATTATACACTAAAGAAAAGAAATATGGAACAAAAAAATGTAAAGAGTGAAAATGTTACACGTCTTTACATTTTGTGACATAATTCTATTATTTTTGTATTATTCTTGTGCTAATTCCATGTCATCACTTACAGTTTTTCTCTCATATGTAACTGATGCAATTACAGTATTTAAATCATCAATTATAGATAACTCTGATGCTACTTCTAAATCACCAGCTCTATAAACATATCCGCTATCACTTCCATTAATGTTAATACTTATATACTTAGGTAGATTATCTGCAGTGCACTCTACTTTAATAGAGTCTTTTTCCTTTTGAAGTACCATACCTTTTTTATTTAGATATCCTTCACCTTCATAGTATATAGGTACAGTTGAAATTATTTTTTTATTTTTATCTAACTCTTCTAAATCTAAATGAATTATTTTATGAGTAACTGGATCTCTTTGCACATCTTTTATTAAAGCTTGACATTCATTTCCGTTTAAATCAACATTAACAATTCCATGCTCACCATTTTTTGATATCTCTCTACATAATTCTAATTCAGCTACCTCAAACATAAAAGCATTTGATGATTTTCCATACAACACTCCTGGAATTCTACCATTTTTTCTTAATTTTTTTGCATTATTAGGTATATTTTCATCTCTTTTATTCAAATTTAGGCTATTCACAAATAACTCCTCCTATTATTCAACTTCTCCTCAAATATTCTTATCATTTTTCATTATTTTTATTCAAAATTTGCTAATTTACTATTTATTTATTAAATGAAAGGTTTATATTGCATAGTTATAATTATTAAAATATAATATTTATGTTTGTATAAAATTATATAAATATAAATTATACTATTCTTAAGAAAGAGGGTGCTTTTGTGTATAAAATGAATCAAAATGAAACTCCACTATTTAATGCTTTAATGGAATATGTAAATAGAGAAACTCTACCCTTTCATGTACCAGGACACAAAAAAGGAGTTGGAATAGATAAAGAATTTAAGGATTTTATTGGAGAAAATCCATTTAAAATAGATGTTACTGTTTTTAAATTAGTAGATAGTTTACACCATCCTACTGGCCCAATAAAACAAGCTCAAGAATTAGTTGCTGATGCTTACGGTTCAGATGCTTCATTTTTCTCAATTCACGGAACATCTGGTGCAATACAAGCAATGATATTATCAGTTGTTAATGATGGTGATAAAATTATTGTTCCAAGAAATGTTCATAAATCAGTTACTTCAGGGATAATATTAAGTGGTGCATCACCAGTATTTATGGAACCAGAAATCGATAAAAAATTAGGAATTGCTCATGGAGTTACTCCTGAAACTGTTTCAAAGACATTAGAGGAAAATCCTGATGCTAAAGCAGTATTAATTATTAACCCTACTTATTATGGAGTTGCTACAGATATAAAGAAAATTGCAGATATAGTTCATAGCTATAATATACCTTTAATAGTTGATGAAGCCCATGGACCACACTTAGCATTTTCAGAAAAATTACCAATGTCAGCTCTTCAAGCTGGTGCTGATATTTGTGCTCAAAGCACTCACAAAATTATAGGTTCATTAACTCAAGGTTCTTTATTACATGTTAAAAGTAAATATGTTAATCCTAAAAGAGTACAGCAAATATTAAATCTATTACACACTACTTCTCCATCATATATTTTAATGGCTTCTTTGGATTGTGCGAGAAGACAAATTGCTTTAGAAGGAAAAGAATTGCTTAATAAAGCTATTGAATTATGTAAATATACACGAGATGAAATAAATAAAATTCCTGGTTTCTATTGCTTTGGAGAAGAAGTACTTGGAAAACCTGGATCATATTCTTTTGATCCTACTAGACTTACAATATCATCAAGAGATCTTGGAATATCAGGATTTGAGCTAGATATGATACTATCAGAAAAATATCATATCCAAATGGAACTTTCAGATTTCTACAACGTGCTAGCTGTTGGATCATTTGGAGATACTAAAGAAGGGACGGATAAACTAATCTCTGCTTTAAAATCTATATCTGAAGAATATTACGGTAAAAGAAAGCCTATACAAGACTTTTTAGATATCCCTGCTATTCCTAAAAAGATATTGGAACCAAGAGAAGCATTTTATAGTGAAAAAGCTTCTATTCCTCTAAAAGAAAGTATTGGTGAAGTATCTGGAGAATTCTTATTAGCATATCCTCCTGGTATACCTGTACTTTGTCCTGGAGAAATAATAACAAAAGAAGTTGTAGATTATGTACATGATTTAAAGAGAGCTAATTTATATGTTCAAGGTACAGAAGATACAACTGTAGAAAATATAAAAATAGTTAAAAAATAGGAAATAGATATTATTCACAGAATAATCTTTTTATAAATTTCTAAAAGCAGAATAACGGAGCTGTAAATCAGCTCCGTTATTCTATAACTCCTAAATATTCTTCTAATGTTAAATCATTATTTTCAAAGTTTTTACTATGTTCAACTCCAATATATCTAAAGTGCCAAGACTCATGCATATATCCAGTAACCCATTCTTTACCCTCTGGATACCTTAGAATAAATCCATATTTTGTACAATTATTCTTAAGCCACTCTGCTTCTTCAGTATATTTAAAATCAGCTTCCGACCAAAGTGATCTATCTAACCCACCTATATCAAAAGCAAGTCCAGTTTGATGTTCACTGAATCCAGCCTTAGCTGAAAATGTATCTGTAGGATCTTGTCCATAATTTGCTACATAATTATTATATAGTCTATTTTGAGTCCAGTAACTTCTGTAAGTTGAAAATGCATTTAGATATATTCCTTCTTCTGCTGCATCAGCTTTCATTTGCTCAAATGCTGCCCTTGCCTCCTCATCTTCTCCAGGTAGGAAGGTATCTGGTAAACCATTTTCTTTGTTTACAAGTAATATTCCATTAATATATTTAGGTACTCTAAGGCTTGCATCTTCATTAGACTTTTCTTCATAAGTTTCATCTCTTTTTCTAGTGTATGCTACTTTCTTTGTTTCATCAATATAATACTTTAAATCATCTAGCTTTTCTTTAGCTAATTTATATTTTTTCTCTTTAAATAGACTATTATAGTCATTAATAAATTCATTTATTTCTTCTTTTTCACTATCTATAAAACTCTTTAATTCATCATCATTTACATTATTAAAATATTCTTCTAATTCTATTTCATTTTTAGCACTTAAATCATTTACTTTTGATTTTAATTCTAAAATAAGAGTTTGTACTTCATTTGTAAATTCATTAGATAGCTTACTTTCTATGCCATTAATCAATTCTTCTATTTCTGTTAAAGCTTCTTTGTCTCCATAAAGATTTAAATAACTATTCTTTAGGCTTTTGAATTCATTTATTGATTCTAAATTTTCACTAAATCTTTCACTAGCCTTCACTTCTCTTCTCATCAATGAAAAATATTTAAACTTTATTGGTATATATATAATTGTCCATAAACTTAATAAGAATAAAACCATTCTTATGAAGTTAAACTTTGCCTTTTTCTTTTTTTTATTCAATCGTAAACCTCCATTATTAAATCTCTCAAACTGTAAATATATTTATTCATTTAGAAGTTTTTTAAGATTTTCCCTTAAGTTATTATCTAATGAATATTCACTTAGATAATAAAGCTTACTATTTATATCATCATCTTCTTTATCTAAAGCAAAATAAGTTATTGCAGCTTCTGTACTTAAATCATCGTCTATTTTAGGTAAATTTAAAATCTTAGGATCTCCTTCTTCTAACATCATTATTTCTTCCAAATTAATTGTCCCTTTATTCATAGCTATATGTTTTAAGAATTTTAAATGGCCTTGAGTAAATTTTTCTGCTGCATTTATTAAGTGATTTAAAGTTCTATAAGCATATTCTATTTCTCCATTTTTAACAAAGTTCTTATAAAAATGCTGTATTAACCCAATCACTTGATTGTTTCCTTTAATTTGAGACATAAATCCTAATATTGTAATTTTATTATCATCATTAAAAGCCATTAAATTATTCATTATCCAAGTAACTATTCTTTCTGTTTCAACGTCTTCACTTGCTAATTTACATAATAAATTTGTAGCCTTTAAATTTAATTTAGTACTTTTTTGAGATACTCTCTCTAAAATAGGTACTGCATCTTCCTTGAAACTATATATTATCATTAAAATTGAATTTTCAACAGCTACCGACCACTCTTGGTCATCAATATACTTATCTATATATCTAGTTGGTCTATGAATTTTACCATTTAAAAACTTTGGTATTTCCATAATATTTTCTTTACCAATTCTTATTGCTGATTCATAAGCCTCAGTCTTTACATTGCTAAAATCATCATATAAATCTATAATTCTTAATATTTCAGTTGAAATAAGTTCATTTATTTCTTCTTGAGTAAGCTTAACTTCTTCTTTAGGAGGCTCTTTAACTTCTTTAACTAAACCTTCTATTTCTTTTTCTAAAGAATTAAAATCAGATTTTAGCTCTTTTCCTTTTTCATCATATATATATTCTAACTCATCGTTACTTTCTTCTATTTGCTCTTCATACTCATACTCTTTAGTATTTTTTACTTTTTTTAAAAAATTAAAAATCCCCATTTCTTTTACCTCCCAAGTCAAGTTCACTTATAACATCTATTTCATTATTATTTAAAATGGTGGCAGTTATACCTTTTCCAGATACTTTTTTACCTGTAAAACTACCATCATAAATATAGTTTACTCCACAAGATGGACTACCTTCCTTTAATATTGCTGTTTTCACATTACTTAACTTTGCAATATGTAAAGTTTCCATTGCTCCCTTTATAAATTCTTTAGTAACATCTATACCATCTTTAGTAATAACCTTATCATTTTCATAAAGTACTCCATTAGAAGTACCTTTTATTTCTGCAGGTGTTCTAGGTGTTGAAAGTCCTCCTAATTGTTCAGGACAAACTAAAATTGCTTTTCCTTCTTGCAAAAGCTTTAGGCAAGCTTCATTTAAATTATTACTCCCACTGTACTTACAATTAACACCACATAAGCAACTACTAATTAGATACATATTAACACCTCTTTTCATACATTATTATACCATAAAAAAAGACCCGAAAAAACGAGTCTATTTATTTTAATATTATTTTAATTATTTAAGAACTACTATGGTAACACCATCTCCACCTTCGCCATATTCACCAAGTCTATAGCTCTTTACATGGGGATGTTTTTTAAGCATATCATTAATTGCTTTTCTAAGAACTCCCGTTCCCTTACCATGAACAACAGTTACTTCTCCTAAACTCGCCATATAAGCTTCATCTAAATATTTATCAACCTTATAACATGCTTCTTCTGAATCCATTCCTCTTAAATCAATTCTATTTTCTATAGATTTTAAATTTAAATTTAATTCTCTTTTCTTCTTTTCTTTTTTTATTGATTTATTCTTTATTTTTCTTAAGTCTTTAAGCTTAACAGTTATCTTCATTATTCCAGCCTCTACTTGAACATCACCCTTAGAATCTGGCATAGATATAATTATAACATTTTGATTTAATGATGGTAAATAAGCGTCCATTCCTAATGTAACCTTATCTATTGATTCACCATTGTTTTCTCTTTCTTTAATTAATGAAGCTTCTTTACTTTCTAGACTATCTTTAAGTTTCTTTCTCTCTTCTTCAAGTCTTGCTCTGCCACCTTGTGCAATTCCTAGCTTTTCAAGTTCCCTCATAGCTTTTAATATTTCATCAGCTTCATCCTTTGCTTTTGAAATAATATCTCTTGCTTCTTGTCTTGCTTCACTATAAGCTTTATCTCTTATTTCATCTAATCTTTTTAACTTTTCATCATATTTCTTTTTTATTTCATCTGCTTCAATCTTTAATTTTTTAGCTTCTCTTGCATCTCTATTTGCAATAATACTTTTCTCTTGCAAGTCTCTAATTAAATCTTCAAATTTAAGATTTTCTGAAGATATATTTTCTCTAGCTTTAGAAATTACATCTTCTCTTAAACCTAATCTCTTAGATATTTCGAATGCATTTGATTTTCCAGGAACTCCTATTAATAATCTATAAGTTGGTTTTAAAGTCTCAACATCAAATTCTACAGAAGCATTTTCTATACCTGCTGTTCTTAATGCATAACCCTTTAACTCACTATAGTGAGTAGTTGCTATTATTCTTGCTCCTTGCTCTCTTAAAGTATCTAATATTGCAATAGCAAGTGCAGCACCTTCAGTAGGATCTGTTCCCGATCCTATTTCATCAAATAATACTAAAGAATTATCATCAGCATTTTCCATAATTTTCACAATACTCGTCATATGAGAAGAAAATGTTGATAGTGATTGTTCTATACTTTGTTCATCACCTATATCAGCAAAAATTGATTTAAAAAAGCTTACACTTGAATTGTCTTTAGCAGGAATTAATAATCCACTTAACGCCATTAAATGTAATAACCCCACTGATTTTAATGTTACAGTTTTACCACCTGTATTAGGTCCAGTAATCATTAAAGTGCTAAATTCCTTACCTAGGTATATATCTGATGGAACAACTACTTTAGGGTCTATAAGAGGATGTCTCCCTTGAATTATATCAAAGCTTTTATCCTCATTTACATCTGGGCATATAGCATTTAAACTTGAACCATATTTCCCTTTAGCAAAAATGAAATCTAATTCTGTAAGAATATTATAATTACTTTCAATAGTTTCTATAACTTCATAAACTCTATTGGATAAATCCATTAATATCCTTTCAATTTCTGCTTTTTCTTTAAGTTTAAGTTCTTTTATTTCATTATTTAAATTTACAAGACTCATTGGCTCTATAAAAAGAGTAGCTCCAGTTGAACTCTGATCATGTACAAGCCCAGGAACTGAACTCTTATATTCAGCCTTTACTGGTAATACATATCTATCTCCTCTCATAGTATATAGTGAATCTTGAAGATATTTAGAATTAGCTCTTACAATTGAATTGATTTTATCTCTTACAGATGAATTCTTTTCTTTTAAATTTCTTCTTATTGAACTTAATGTACTACTTGCCTTATCACTAATTTCCTCTTCAGATATTATTGATAATTCAATAATATTTTCTAATTGTTTTATAGGTGTTAAAATATAAGCAAGATCCTCAAGTATTAAATGTGGTTTTTCATCATCTCTTCTTGAAATATAATCCTTAAATCGTCTTGAACATCTTAGCATTCCACCAATTTTTAATAATTGTCCAGCTGATAATATTCCACCCTTTTTAGCTCTTTCAACACCTTCTTTTACATCATGTAATCCTTCAAAAGGAGGATTTCCTTTTGTAATTAAAAGATCTAAAGCTTCATCTGTTTCTTTTAGTTTTTTCCTCACTTCATATATTGTTTCATAAGGTTCTAAATTATCAATTATTTCTTTACTGCTAGCTGTTACAGCATATTCTTTTAATTTTTCTTTTATTTTATTAAATTCTAATACTTTAAGAGTTCTTTTTTGCATATTATCTCCTCTTTTACTATTTACTAGTTTTATTAAGTAAAATCCCTATATTTTTATTAAATTTAGTATAATTAAAAATTCCTGAACTGATACCAATTAAACTATATAGAGCACCTAAAATCTCAAATGTATATAATACAATTCTATTATTGACATCAATAAAAATTGATAAGAAACATAAAGTAATTCCTAATGCTACTAAAATAATTTGTTTTTTCCAAAGTCTACTTAATAAACTAATACATTCACCTTTAGCTTTATGACCTAGTTCTGTTATTAATTTAAAATCCTTATATTTTTTAGTTAATAATATAAAAATTAAATTTAACAGAGTAGTTGCTACAATTAAAATTGTGCTTATTATTAACCTCATTATTATTCTATCCCTCTTCTATAATGACCTTTAGTATATTCATTAGAATTTATTTTTTCTTCTCCCTTAATCATCCTTAAAACCTTTTTTACCTCATTGTAATTTTCATCTCTAAATTCAACTCTAAATGAGTTAACACCAAGACTTATTAAATCATCTTTTTCCTCTATAAGATTTATAGGTTTTGGATTTAGTATATAACTTCTACAGAATATATCCGTCATTACTCTAAATTTTTCATTCATTCTATCAATTAATGTAAATTTATCTCTAGTACATGCTAAATTACAGTCCTTACAAGATGATTTTTCTCCAAAAGTACTTCCAATAGGGCAATATTCACTTATCATAAGTTCCGTTTTTCCATAAATAATTCCTTGAACACTTCCAGTATTATTTTTTAATAAAGCTTTAATTTCTTTTCTATTTAATTCTAAACTAAGTGTTGGAATTGTTATTTCTCTTTGATAGAAATTTAAAGCTTGAGAATTTATTATATTAAGCTTGTAATCTCCTATTATAATTAATTCATTTTGATATTTTCTAATAATACCAACATTAACTGTTACAAGGCCTTTTATACACTCCTTAACTTTTTCTATTATATTAATAACTTTATCAAATTCACTCTTTATAATATTTGGTATTTTTAAATATAAATTTAAACCTTCAATATTACTAAGTTCCTTAATATCATTAATTTTTAAAGCGTCTTTATCCCTATTAAATACATCAATAGCAATATCATTTATTCCTTCATCTAAAAGAGCCTTTAATTGTTCTTTAGTTACGCATTGATATAATAAATCTAAATCTATAGATTTATTAATTTTTTCATCATTTTTATTTAACTTATCTGGTCTTCTTCTTCTAAATGATTTTGTTATTGATTTTTGAATACCTTCTACAGCTTCTCTTCTTAAACTATTTAAATCACTTACTCTTAAGAATCCCTCTTCAAAATCAGTAAATTCAATTTCTTCTATTTTAAAAACACTTTCAGAAGATTTAATTAATGCTTCAATTACTCTCTCCTTACTTAAAGGTCTTTTTTCAGCAGCTTCTAACTTTTCTCCGTAAAATACATATTCTTTACCTTCATAGTTAATAGTAAGTTTTATTGGTTCAGATACCTTAAATCTCACTTTAGCTTTAAGATTAATTTTTCTATTATAAGGTTTTAAAGAATCTTCTAATGAATCAAAAAGTGCCTTATCTGAGGATTTAAAAATTTCATCACCAATCTTATAAGCATTTGGAAATATCTTAACTCTTTCTCCTCTACTAGCCTCTTTAACTTCTTTTCCATCTTTAATTATTTTATTAATATTATATCCAGTATCTCTAAACCTGAAGCCATCACCTAAACTAATATTTTCTTTTAATACTATTTCCCCATTCTTTTCAATTCTTCCTAGTGGTAACCCAGTATTTCTTGGGTGTTTAAAGCTCATCATATCCTTACCTAAATTTTTATGTAAATATGCAGTTGAAAAACCTCCTCTATTGAAAAGTTGTAATAAATCTCTCTTTCCTTTAGCCACATTATATTCAGTTTTATAAAGTTCTTTTTCAACAGCCTTTTTATAATTATCTACTACTCCCGCTACGTATTCTGGTCTTTTCATTCTTCCTTCAATCTTTAAAGAATATGTACCAGATTCAATTATATCTTTAATACTGTCAAGAGTACATGTATCCTTAGGACTTAATAAATATGCTTTCTTTTCTCCAGAGTCTTCACCTTTAAGAGTATACTCCATTCTACATGGTTGAGCACATCTTCCTCTATTACCACTTCTTCCACCTATCATTGAACTCATAAGGCATTGACCTGAATATGATACACATAAAGCACCATGTACAAATATTTCAGTTTCAATTCCTAAATCTTTAGATATATATTTAATTTCATCTAAAGATAATTCTCTAGATAAAACTATTCTATGGAATCCCTTATCCTTAAAAAATAAAGCTCCTTCACCATTATGTATTGTCATTTGAGTAGATGCATGTATTTCAAAATCAGGATAGTCTTCTTTAACTCTCTTAAATAATCCAAGATCTTGTAAAATTATTGCATCAACTCCTATTTCATATAAAAACCCAACATATCTTACAGCTTCTTCAATTTCATTTTCTTTTAAAATAGTATTTAACGTTACATAAACTTTAGCGCCATAGCTATGTGCATAATCTACTGCTTTAATCATATTGTCATTATCAAAATTTGAGGCATATGCCCTTGCCGAAAACTTATTACCTCCTAAATAAATAGCATCAGCACCTTTATTCATAGCTGCAATAAGACTTTCCATGCTCCCAGCTGGAGCTAAAATTTCAACTTTTTTCATAAATACTTCTCCTAAACTTTAGTATAGTCATCTAAAATCTTTATTATTATATATAACATAATTTTAGAGTTTTTTCTATCGTATAATTAAATAAGTAAAATAAATATATAAATACTTTAATTAATATCTCTGGTTACTTTAAAAGAGCATTACCTTTTTTCTTTTCTAGTGCAAGTTTAACTTGAGTATCAGTTAACTTCTTTTCTAAATCTAATACTCTATATTTAAGATTATGCAACTGGAATCTACTATCTTTATTCATTATCTTAAGGTTGTCCTTCTGTGATTTAACTTTTTTATATTCTTGTTCTATCACCGTATGTTCTTCTTTAAGAACAATGTACTCCTCTTTTAATTTAAGAAGTTCTTCTTTACATTCTTCAAATAAAATATTTTCCTTCTTATATTCCTCTTCATTTTTCTTTAAGTCATTATAGCTTTTCTTAATGTTCTCAATTTCTTCTTTAAGTACTAAATTTTCACTTTTCATATCTTCTATTATTTTCTTTAAAACTTCAATATTTTCAGACTCATCTCTTACTTCCTTAATACGTTCTTTAAGTGTATTATTTCTTTCCTCCAAAGAAGTATTTTTTTTCATTAATGCTTCTATTTCTACATCAGCTTTAAATAATTCATCTGCTATATTTAAAGCAACTAATGTGGCTCCTGCAGTTGAACTTAGCTTTCTATTATTATTCATAATATCTCTAACTTTTTTATCTACATATTTAGCTACTTCAGATAAATACTCTTCACTTTCTCTTCCTTTTAAATTGTAATCTATTCCATTTATATTTATAGTAACTGTACTCATAACACACCTCGTTAACATAATAATTGTATATATATTAATTTTATCATAAAAGCCCCCTACTATGTATAAGAAAATATAATATGATTATAAATTCACTAAAAAAAGATATTTTAGATCAATATCATAAATCTAAAATATCTTATTAATTATATACTATTCATTTTTGCCTATACTATAAGCAATGAAAAAGCCTGCAATAAGTGCTATTATAGATACTATTCCCATAATACCAAATGTAAAGCCTGGATATATTACAAATACAGATCCTATTACTAATCCAAATATAATACAATAAGCTGTTTGAGGATATTTATTAAATATTTTTTCTATTAATTTTGTCATTAATAAAAATCCTGCTAATACACCTACTCCAACTATTGCTATATTTATCAAATCAAAATTCTTAACTATTTCGATAATTGGTTCATATAATCCTATTAATAATAATACAAAAGATCCGCTTATTCCAGGTAATATCATAGTTGCAGCTGCTATAAAACCTGCTACAAAAAATCCAATTGCATTAGGTTTAAAAATTGCACTTAAAAGCGCTGCCTCTGGATTTGCTTTTTCTAGTATTCCTAAACCTGCTACAATAATAAAACCTATAATTAATCCAGTAAGATTTCCAGCTTTCACCTTCGTCTCTGTAGCTTTCTTAAATAGTAATGGAACTGTACCAACTATTAATCCTATAAAGAAAAAATTAGTTTGTTCATTAAAGTTTTTAAGTAAATAATCAATTAAATTAGTAAATAGCAAGATTCCCAGTACTGCCCCTATCCCTAGTGTTCCTAAGAATAATATATTTTTCTTTAAATCCTTAAAAAAATTATTAATTGAATATATTATTTTATCATATATTCCCATAACAACAGCCATAGTACCACCACTAACTCCTGGTATAACATTAGAAATTCCTATAACCATTCCCTTTAGTAAATCTATTATGTACTTCATATAATCACCTTTATTAACTGTAATTTAAAAAGAATGGTGCTGTCGTTATATATATCGACAGCACAAATTAATTATTATCTCAAAGTAGCTCCAAGCTTGTGTTCAAGACTTCTTAAAATTTTATCGTGAACTTTATTAACATCATTATCTGTTAATGTCTTCTTTTCATCTCTATATGCTATTGCATAAGCTATACTCTTCTTACCTTCTGGTATTTGAGCTCCCTTATATATATCAAATAATTCTACTTTTTCAACTAAATTTCCACCAGCTCTTCTAATTGTATCTTCTATTTCTTGTACTAGTATTTCATCATCTACAAGTAATGCAATATCTCTTGTAACTGCTGGGAATTTAGGTAAAGCCTTATATTTCTTATCAGTTTTAGCATACTCAAATAATAAATCTAAGTTTAATTCTGCTAAGTAACAGTTTTCGTCTACACCATAATTTTCTGAAACATCTGGATGTACTTCTCCTAAAACACCTACTTTTTTATTTCCTATCATTAAAGCAGCTGTTTTTCCTGGATGGTAACTTGGATTATCACTTTCTCTAGTAAATTTAACTTTACTTAAGCCTAATTTTTCAAGAGCATTTTCTACTACTCCCTTTAAATCTAAATAATCACAGTTACCATACATTCCTATAGTTAAAATATTATTTTCAGTTGGAATTGAAGTTTCATCCTCATTAGGAATGTAAATTTTTCCTATTTCAAATAATCTAGCATAATCATTATTTCTTGAATAGTTTCTTCCTAATGATTCCATCATAGAATGAATTGTGGTTGTTCTCATTACAGAGTAATCTTCACCTAATGGATTTTTAATTTTAATAACATTTCTTAATTCACTATCTTTTGGTAAATTAATTTTGTCAAAAACTTTAGGAGAAATAAATGAATAACTTATTGATTGATTTAATCCACTTGATACCATTGCATCAACTATTAAATCTCTTAATATTTCATTTTTATATTTTGGTTCTCTTCCAGTAGATGCACTATATATAGTTGTAGGAATCTTATCATAACCATAAATTCTTGCAACTTCTTCAGCTATATCTTCTTTTATAGCAATATCTATTCTAAAAGTAGGTATTGTTATATTTAAATTATCACCATTTATTTCTGTTTTTAACTCTAATGAATCAAGATATTTCTTCATATCTTCTATAGAAATTTCAGTTCCTAAGAATTTATTTATCCATTTAGAATCTACAGTTATATGTCCTTCTTCCTTTTTAGAATTATATATATCTATAGTTCCTTCCATAACTTCGCCACAACCAAGTTCACATATTAAT
>JAEZAL010000100.1 GCA_023427705.1 Bacillota bacterium
TTATAATAGCTCTAATTAATTTTAAAGAAAGTCCAAGTGATAGTAAAATAACAAAAACTATTATTATAATATAATACTTTGTATAACCTTCAGTAAAAATCTTAATATTACTAACTGGCACTGAAGATCTTAATACAGTATTATTATCAATTTTTGTTGCATAATAAATAACATTCATACCCTCAGTCTTGCTATATCTAGTTGATGTTGCCTTACCATTTTTAAAAGCATTTATTATTTCTTCTCTATCAGCATGATTTTCAAGGCTAGTATTTTCTGAATCTCTAATTACATTTCCATCCTTATCTACTATTGTAAATCTAACTCTAGAATTATTAATAGTAAATCCATCTAAGTCTACATCTTCTACTTTACTATGTTTTATAAGCATATCATTATAAAGTGCTAAATATTCCTTTGTTCTATCTAACTCTTTAATATTTAACAATGCTATAAATGAAGATGTCACTACTACCAATGCAAACACTACTGTTATTAATGATGATACTAATATTCTTTTCTTCATAACTAATTATTAGGATTAAATCTATATCCTACTCCTCTTATAGTTTCAATAAACTTCGGGTTTTTATCATCAACTTCAATCTTTTTTCTTAAATATCTAATATGCACATCAACAGTCCTTGTTTCTCCAATATATTCATATCCCCATATTTTATCTAGTAGTGTTTCTCTTGTTAATATTTTTCCTCTATTTTTAACTAATATTTCTAACAGTTCAAACTCCTTAAGAGTTAAATCTATCTTATTATCTAAGATAGTTACTTCTCTTCTTTCAAAATTAATAGCAATATCATTGGTTTTATATATTTCTTCATTTCCACCTAGTGACTTCTTTCTTCTAAGTATAGCTTTAACTCTGGCTAAAAGTTCACGTATAGAAAATGGTTTAGTAATATAATCGTCTGCACCAAGTTCTAATCCTAAGATTTTATCTAATTCTTCACCTTTAGCTGATAACATTATTATTAAAACATCTTTAGTATTCTCATCACTTCTAATTGCTTTACAAACATCATATCCATCTAAACCTGGAATCATTAAATCTAATAAAATTAAACTTGGCTTTTCCTCTTTTGTTATTCTTACAGCATCTATTCCATTATTTGCTGTAAGAACAGTATATCCTGAACTTATTAAATTATAACTAATTAATTCAACAATATAATCCTCATCATCCACTACTAGTATTTTTTCTGATGCCATAACTATTCCCCCTTATTTTATAAAAGCAAATGAAAACAATCTTCCATAAGTTCCTACTGATTTTCTATATGAATATAACTTTACATCTTCCTCACAATGAGTACATAATTTTAAAGAATAAATATTATCTTCTTTAATTCCAAACTCTCTTATATCCTTTAATATACATTCTTCCATACTTAAATTTCTATTTTTAAATAATATATCTTCATTTATTTTTGTTTTATCAATAAAATTCTTTTTTAGTTCCTCAGATACTTCATAGCAACATTGTCTTATATGAGGCCCTATAAAAACTTTTGTTTCATTAATATCTATATTAAATTCTGTTACCATCTTCTCTAAACTTCTTATTACTATAGAATTAAAGGTTCCTCTCCATCCACTATGTATTGAAGCTATAATATTATTTTTTACATCTACTATAATAATTGGAACACAATCTGCAGTAAAAACTCCTATAGCTGTATTCTTTTCTTTTGTTATTAAAGCATCTCCCTCTTTATTCTTTATATCTTCTGAACCATTGTATATATAAACATTATCACTATGGATTTGATTTAAATATTCTATCTGTTCTAAATTAAAGTCAGCTAAAATGCTATTTAAATTTTCTACTCCAAAATCTTTATGTCTATTAAAACTTCTATCTTTTTCTGCCGTAGAAAAAACTACACTTATTTTTCCTAAATCATAAACAAGGAAGTCTTTTACTATCTTAAAATCATCTTTGTATAAGCTTATCATCTAGTCACCTCATTTAACTATTTTAATACATTTTATCATTTATTAAGTTTATTTTCTATTTTTCTAAGTATTAATTCGTTATTTTTAACTTACTTTTAACTTGTAATAATATTATTTTAAGGTAAATAAAAAAAGCTGTTAAAATGATAAAAATCATTTTATTACAGCTTTTATTTTTTTGAAACTAAACTTTTTATTTCTTCTAAAAAAGTATTTATATCTTTAAACTCTCTATATACTGAAGCAAATCTAACATAAGATATTTCATCCACATTCTTTAATCTCTCCATAACCATTTCACCAATAATCTTTGAATTAACCTCTGTTATCATCTTATTAGAAATTGTTTTTTCAATATCTTCTGCTAAGTCTTCAATTTGTTTTCTTGATACAGGTCTTTTCTGACAAGCCCTAATTAGCCCATTTATAATTTTTTCCTTATTAAAATTTTCTCTCGTAGAGTCTCTCTTTACAACTAAAATTGGGATATCTTCCACCTTTTCATATGTAGTGTATCTCTTACTACAACTTAAACACTCTCTTCTTCTTCTTATTGTAGTATTATCATCTGTTGATCTAGAATCTACGACCTTACTCTCATCAAATGAGCAAAATGGACATCTCATCTTTTTCACACCTTTCTTAAGTTCATTCTATAATATAAATTATACATATTTTACTCAATTATTTCTATAACTTTTTATAAGTTTAATTTTTCTATATCTGTACTATCTACTAGTATAACTTCAATACCAGCCTTTTTCACTTTATTCCATGGAATTTCAATATCCTCATCCTTACTAAACCACCCTTTAGCCATACCAGGTAATAATATGGATATTACTTTACTTTCTTTAATATCTATAACAAAATCTTTTATAAAACCAAGTTTTGTTCCTGTTTTAATATCTATTACTTCCATTGTTCTAAGTGCATTTAATGAATGTAATAATAATTCATTTTCATCCACTATATTTTCCTCAACCTTAATATTATCAAAAAACCCCATATAAACCTCCTTATAATACAAAGCATGTACACTTTATTTATTTTTTATAGAGCCCTTTTAGAGCTCTATACATATTTTCTCATATGCTTTAATGCAGTTTTTTCTAATCTTGACACTTGAGCTTGAGATATTCCAATTTCATCAGCTACTTCCATTTGTGTTCTACCATTAAAAAACCTTAATGTTAATATTAACTTTTCTCTATCATTCAACTTTTTCATAGCTTCTTTAATAGATATATTTTCAAGCCAGTTTTCATCTGTATTTTTAGAATCACTTAACTGATCCATAACATATATAGCATCTCCACCATCATGATATATTGGTTCATATAAAGATACTGGATCTT
>JAEZAL010000124.1 GCA_023427705.1 Bacillota bacterium
ATGATGCAGATATATCAGTAGAAAAATTATGATTAAATTAACATGTTAGTCCTACATATTTCTCAACTATTTTTAAATAAGAAACAGATATGAGTTTTGTAAATTATCTTACAGATATAAGACTTGAAGAAGCTGTTAAGTTATTAAATACAACAGATGACAAAACATATATTATAGCAAGTAAGGTTGGATATCAAGAAGCAAATTATTTTAGTTACGTATTTAAGAAAAAGTTTGGAATATCACCATCTAGGTATAGAAAGAATTGAGAAAGATAATATGTTAAGTTCTGTAAATAATAAATTAAAAAAATATTATAAAAAAGTTAGTATTCAATTTATAATTTCTGTTTCGTTTACTATAGTTGCTGTTATTGGAATGCTTGTAGTTGGAGGTTCATTATATTTAAGATTTTCTAATTCAACAGAAGAATTGATTTCAAAAAATAATAAAGCAATTATTGAACAAGTTAATTTAAATTTAGATAGTTATTTAAGGAATATGATGAAAATTTCAGATACTATATATTATAGAGCTATAAAAAAGAGTGATATGGCAGTTGAAAATATAGAAAAAGAAATGGATTTAATTTATGAAGCTAATAAAGATAATTTAATAAGTATTACTTTATTTTCTGAATATGGAGAAATTATAGATTCATATCCACTTCAGCAATTAAAAAATAATATTGATCCAAGAGTTAATGAGTGTTTTCAAGATGCAAAGAATAGAAAAGAAAACCTACATTTTTCAACTCCTCATGTACAAAATTTATTTTATGATCCTAATTATAAATATACATGGGTAGTATCATTAAGTAGAGCTGTGGAAATAACAGAGAGTGGGAAAACTAGTAGCGGTGTACTTTTAGTAGATATGAATTTTAGTGGTATAGAACAAATTTGTAAAAATGTACAAGTAAGTAAAAATGGATAAGTATATCTTATAGATAGAGATGGAGAAATAATATATCACCCTAGACAGCAACTTATTTATTCAAATTTAATAAATGAAAATAATTATGAAGCATCTAAATTTGAAGATGGAAATCATATTGAAAAGTTTGAAGGAGATAAAAGATTAGTAACAGTTAAAACTGTTGGATATACAGGATGGAAACTAGTTGCTATTTCACCAATGTCAGATATAACAGATGTATATTATCAATTTAGAGTATTTGCAATTTTTATTATGGTATTTGCAATTTTTATATTAATATCAATCAATATGTTTGTGTCTTCTAAAATAGCAAACCCTATAACTGAATTAGAAGAAGCGGTAAATGAATTTGAAAATGGAGTAGTAAATTTAAACATACCTGAAAAAGGAAGTTATGAAATTCAACATTTGGCAAAAGCGATAAAATCAATGGTTAATCAGATGAATTTACTTATGAATAATATAGTTAAAGAACAAGAATCAAAAAGAAAAAGTGAATTAAATGCACTTCAAGCCCAAATAAATCCACATTTTTTATATAACACTTTAGATTCTATAATTTGGATGATAGAAAAAGAAAATTATGATGGAGCAATCATTATGGTTACAGCCTTAGCTAGATTTTTTAGAATTAGTTTAAGTAAAGGAAAAAATGCTATTACAGTTAAAGATGAGCTAGAGCATGCTAAAAATTATTTAACTATACAAAATATAAGATATAAAAATAAATTTAGTTATAGTATTGAAGCAGATGAAGATACTTTAAATTTAACTAGTATAAAATTAATAATACAACCACTTATAGAAAATGCAATTTATCATGGTATGGAATATATGAGCGGTGATGGAGATATTCTAGTTAAAGCATATAAGAAAAATGAAGATTTATATATAGATATAATTGACAATGGTTTAGGTATGCCACAGGAAATAGCGGACAAGCTTTTAAGTGAAAAAGTAAGTAATAATAAAAAAGGTTCTGGAATAGGTATAAAAAATGTTCATGAGAGAATTAGATTATACTTCGGGAATGAATATGGATTAGAGATATATAGTGAGCCAGATGAAGGAACGACAATTAGAATTCATATGCCAGCTGTAGAATTTAGTAGTCTAAAGGAGGAGAAATAGTGAAGATAAAAAAGAAATTAGTTTTTTTACTTTTATTTATTATGGTATTATTATCCTCTTTATTACTAATTAAAGAAGGTGGAAAAAAAGAAGTTATTATATATGATGTGGCAGTGATAGTTAGAGGAGAAAATAGTGATGAATGGAGTATAATAAAGGCTGGAATGGAACAAGCTTCTTTAGAAATGAATATAAATCTTAGAGTTATATCATTACTTGAAGAAAATAATGCTGAAGAACAAAGACAATATATACAAAAGGAAGTGGATTCTGGAACAGATGCATTAGTTATATCTCCTGCAGATTATAGAGAATTATCAACTGTTATAGAAGAAGCAAGTAGAAAAATACCGGTAGTATTATTTGAATCAACTATAGAAGATAATCAAAATATACCGTATATTTCTAGTGATAATTATATGTTAGGTCAAAAATTAGCAGACGAAGTAATAAGAAATGGAAATACTAGAAATAAATTAATTATAGCGAAAAGTAATTCAGAATATAGTAGTCTTAATGAAAGATACAGAGGATTTATAGATGAAATTGAAAAAAGTAAAAATACTTATGAAGTTATAGAATTATCTAAAGAAGACTCTAATACAAATGATAAGATAATAAGTTTAATTAAAGAAAAAAAAGGAGAGGTACTAATAGCTCTTGAACCATGGATACTTGAGCTTATGGGAAAAGCTAAAAAAACTTTAATTAATGATAATTATAAACAAAATGTTGAAATATATGGAATAGGTAGAACAAGTTCTATAATAGCTTTAATAGAAGAAAAAATTATTGATGCAACTGCAATACAAAATGAATTTAATATAGGATACTTAAGCATAAAAACAGTTGTTGATAGAATAAATAATAAGAAGATAGATAATAAAATTACTATTGAATCAAATTTAATTAATAGTGAAAATATGTATTCTAAGCAAAAGGAAAAGATTTTATTTCCAATTGTCAGATAGTGTTTTAATAAGTTTATAAAGATTTAAAGATTAGTATCTAAAAGTATTTATAAATAAGGGGATAATGGGAGGGTATTGTGATAAAATGTAAGGGGTTTTTGAATATTATTACATTTATAATTATGTCTATTATAATGGTAGGATGTGTAAAAAGGGAAAATACTGAAGCTCATAAAGAAATAAAAATTGGAGTATCATTATATAGGCAGGATGACGTTTTTATTTCTACAATTTCAAATAATTTAGAACAAATAATTAAAGAAAATGTAAATAATTATGATTTTAAGATTTTACTTGAAGTTGTAGATTCTAAGGGAAGTACATTTAATCAAGGAAATCAGATTGATAAGTTTATTAATCAAAATTATGATGTAATAGTTGTTAATTTAGTAGATAGGACAGCAGCTGCAACAATAATAGATAAAGCAAAATCTGCTAATATTCCATTAATATTCTTTAATAGAGAACCAGTAGAAGAGGATATGAATAGATGGGATAAGCTTTATTATGTAGGAGCACAAGCAGAACAATCAGCAGAATTACAAGCAGATATTGTAGCAGAAGAATGGGTTTCTAACAAAGAAGTTTATGATAAAAATAAAGATGAAATAATACAATATGTAATGTTAGAAGGAGAGCCAGGACATCAAGATTCTCTTATAAGAACAGAATATAGTATTAGATCATTAGAGGAAAAAGGAATGCAACTAGAAAAATTAGCAGATGATAGTGCTAACTGGCAAAGTGACCAAGCAAGTAGTAAAATGACACAATGGATAAAGGAATTTGGAGACAATATTGAAGTTGTGTTTAGTAATAATGATGTTATGGCAT
>JAEZAL010000218.1 GCA_023427705.1 Bacillota bacterium
AGATACAATAGATATAAGTGAAGATGAGTTCATAACTTTTATACCTAAGAATAAGGAGATAAATAAAGGATTTATATTTTATCCAGGGGGAAAGGTTAGTGAAGAGGCCTATTCTTTACTAGCAAAAGGAATAGCTGATGAAGGGTATTTAGTTGTTATAGTACCAATGCCACTAGATTTAGCTGTATTTTCTCCTAATAAAGCAGAAAAGGTTGTGGAAAAATATAGTGATATTGATGTTTGGGCTATTGGTGGACATTCCTTAGGTGGAGTAATGGCTAGTAAGTTTGCAAGTGAGAATAATAATATAAAAGGATTGGCACTATATGCTTCTTATCCTAGTGGAGATGAGCTTAAAGATAAAGAGATAGAAGTAGTAAGTATATACGGCAGCCAAGATGGAGTTGCTGATTTAGAGAAAATAAGAAATGCTAATTTACCTAAAAATAGTACTTTCTTTGAAATTAAAGGCGGAAATCATGCTCAATTTGGAAGTTATGGTGAGCAAGAAGGTGACAATAAAGCTACAATAAGTTCAGAAGAACAAATTAAGGAAGCAGTAGATATAACAGTTAAAATGCTAGAGAAATTATAAAAAATACACCTCAAAATGTTGGATATTTTTTCTAACATTTTGGGGTGCATTTAATTATAACAACAATTTATGATATCATTTCACTAAGTTTTTGTAAAGCTTCATCTTTTGAATCAAAAGAAAATTTATGCTCTTTTATATAGTTTTGATCTTTTTCTGGAAGATGACTAATTGGTTTAGAATCTGTATATACTTTTTTTTCAGATTCAATGATATTTCCGTCTTTATCAGTTTTAAATATAGAAATATAGCCGTTATCTTCTCCTAAGTAATATTTATCAGCTTCAAATTTATCGCTTTTTACTTCTTTATCTCGACTATATGTAAGTTTTTTTTCATCCTTTTCAATGAGTTTATAGCCATCTTTAGATAGTTCTTTTGAAAATTCTTCTTCAGTTAATTTTTCTTTTAAATTTAATTTTTTCTTTATATTAAGGAAATTATCTATCATATCTACATTATCTTTAGTTTTTAAGGTTATAAAAATATCATCATTTAAATATTCATTATTTGAAAATACATTTTCATTTTGTTCTTCTGGTTTATTAGGTTTAGTTAAATAATCAGTAATAAAATAGCTTGCACAAAAAGCAATAGCAAGTAATGTAACTATAGTAACTAAAATTGCTGATTTTTGTTTTTTATTTAAATTTTCTTTTGAAGAATTATTATTCATATTATCCATGTTTATCACTCCTTGCTTAGATTATTGACAGGAATTAGAAAAATTAAACATAAATTAACTAAAAATATTTTAAATTGGGTATTATAATAAGGTAGAAATAAAAAGATATAATATTGTTATTATTTTGTAATGAAAATTTATTTTAATTTTTGTATAATAGAGAAGATGCTATTGAGGATTGTATGATAATAAGTATATAATAGGAAGGTAAAGGGAGGATTATGAATGAGTGAAAATGAATCATTAAAGAAAATAAAAGCTAAGAAAAAAAATAAGAAACGTAAGAAGAAAATTATATTGTTTTCTACTTTAGGGGTACTAGCTATATTAATAATAGGATTATTAGGATATTACAATCAAATTAGAAATAGAATTCTTATAAAACCTACAACTAAAGCTAATGAAGAGAAGAAAGTTGATTATGAAGAAGTTGAAGGAATTACAAATGTTTTATTAATAGGTACTGACGGTAGAACTGAAGATGAAGCAGCTAGAGCAGATTCTATAATTATTGCAACTTTAGATAATAACAATAAAAAAGTTAAGTTGACATCTATAATAAGAGATACTGTAGTAGATATTCCAGAGTATGGAGAAGATAAAATAAATGCTGCCTTTTTTTATGGATCTTCAGAGCTAAATGATGATGGAAAGCTAAGAGGATTTGAAGGCGGAGCAGATTTACTTATGGATACTATAGAAGACAACTTCAATATTCATTTAGATAAATATGTTATAGTTAATTTTTGGGGATTTGAAGAAATCATAGATGAGATTGGTGGAATTGAAGCAGATATAAAAGATTATGAAATAGATGAGGTTAATAAATATATAGGCGAATCTACTGGAGTAAATTCTCCTCCAATAACAGAAACAGGATTACAAACCTTAAATGGACAACAAGCTCTTTCTTATGCAAGAATAAGATATGTAGGAAATGGTGGTTTTGAAAGAAGTGAAAGACAAAGTAAAGTTTTATTCCAAATTGCTAATAAGTTAAAAGAAGTAAATCCTTTAAAATATGTATCTATTGCTAATACATTATCAAAACAGGTAAAAACAAATATGGATATACCAGAAGCCTTAAATTTAGCATATACAATATATAAATTGCCTTCTTTAGATTTTGAACAATTACAAATACCACAGACAGAACTTATTGCAAGGGATAATTTATACAAAGATAGAGGTTGGTGTTTACTTATAGATCTTGAACAAAGTGCAAAGATAATGCATGATTTTATATTTAATAATAAGCTGCCAAATCCAGATGAATTTGATTTGAACTCAGTAATAAATGTAGCAGCTGCTTATGATGCGAAAGAAGCTAGATATAATGCTTTATATAATATAAAACCAGAAGATTATGATGATAAGAATAAAGAGGAACAAACAACTCCAACACCACCGAAAACAGAAACAGAGAAACCAGTAACACCAGAAACAACACCAGAGACAAACCCACAAACAACACCGGAGACAAAACCAACAACACCAGAGACAAAACCAGAAACAACACCGGAGACAAAACCAACAACACCAGAAACAACACCAGAGACAAAGCCAACAACACCAGAAACAACTCCGGAAACAAAACCACAAACATCTGCAAATGCTGGGACTCAAGTAAATCCGTAATAGTTTATGATAACAAATAATAAAAGTGGAATGATATGTATGTACATTCCACTTTTTGTTAAATATATATGATATAATTTAAAAAAAGACAATAAGTAGGACTAGAATGCAAAGTCAGATATTAATGAAGATAATAACAATCCCTGCAATACTAATTGCTTTTGTTGCACAGGGATATGCAAGAGCTAAAGTTGCTGATAATTTAGGTGATAAAACACCTAAGTTTAATGGAAGACTAACTTTAAATCCATTAGCACATATAGATTTAATTGGATTTATAATGATTATAATTGCAGGATTTGGGTGGACTAAACCAGTAGAAATTAATCCAAGTGCTTTTAAGAGAGGTTATAAGGATGAAATCAAGGTAACAATAGCAGGACCATTAGCTAACTTAATAGTGGCATTAATAGGAATGTTTATATTTCAAATATGGGGTAACATGGCATATGGTGTAGTATCAAATACAACATATTTTATTATAGGAATGATGTTAAATAGTGTTTGTACTGTGAATATAAGCTTATTTATATTTAACTTATTACCTATACCAGGACTTGCTGGTTTTGATTTATTTAGAGAACTTAGTCCTAAGAATTTTTATAAGTATGGAATTAAAATGTATGATTATCAAATGGTAATACTTATAGTTATTGTTCTATTGGGAAGCTATATTTTAACTTATCCTGTTAAACTTATATATAATTTATTTTCAATAATTGCTAGAG
>JAEZAL010000278.1 GCA_023427705.1 Bacillota bacterium
ACAATCTTCCTATAAATGATAATCCCACAATAATATTATTGAGAGAAAGTAATAAAGAACCGCTAAATTAGCGGTTCTTTATGTAAAATTATGCTTGTACAGGAGCTCCCACTGGGCAAACATTTGCACAGTTTCCACAATCTATGCAAATATCCTCATCAATTATAAATTGAGTATCTCCTTGACTTATAGCATCTACTGGGCATTCTGCAGCGCAAGCACCACAGTTTATGCATGAATCTTCAATCTTGAATGCCATAATTAGCACCTCCTAAATATTATGAATTCATTTCATAGTTATTTTAACACATAGATAAAGATTTTAAAAGGTTTCTATATAATTTATCTTGAATATATTTTATAGTACGCTATATCCAAGCTCTTCAATTGATGTTATCATCACATCTAAAGATATAGTTTTATCATCATAGACTATGCTTACTTCCTTCTTATTTAAATTTACTTCACAAGCAATAGTTCCTTCACTATGAGCTATAACATTTTTTATGCTTATAACATCTTCGTTTGTATTAAGATTTGATATACTTAATACTGATTTCATTTAATACCCCCCTTTAATTTTCTTTTATAAGATCTTTTATTAAATTCTTATCTTCAGGTGATTCTATTTCAAGTTTAATATCGGATTCATCAACTGAATCTTCATAGCCACCTTCTAACAATTCAACGTCCTCTATCTTAAATTCTTCTATTAATTCTTCATCCCCACGTTTATATTTTACTTTAACACTTTCTTTAACTGTATTATTACTTACAACTTCTCCCTTAAAGTCTCCCATGCTTACAATAGATCCTGCTTTAGGCAATCTCTTTCTTATATCTTCATAAGTACTTTGTTCATAGTTTAGGCAACACATAAGTCTTCCACATATTCCAGATATCTTAGTTGGATTTAAAGATAAGTTTTGCTCTTTTGCCATTTTAATTGATACTGATGCAAAATCTCCAAGGAATGTTGAACAACATAATGGTCTACCACATGGTCCTAATCCCCCAAGCATTTTAGCTTCATCTCTAACCCCTATTTGTCTAAGCTCAATTCTAGTCTTAAAAATAGTTGCTAAGTCTTTTACTAACTCTCTAAAGTCAACTCTACCATCTGCTGTAAAGTAAAATATAACTTTATTATTATCAAATGTATATTCTACATCTATTAATTTCATGTTTAATCCATGTTCTTCTATCTTCTTTAAACATATATCTAAAGCATCTTTTTCTTTTACTTTGTTTTCCTTATGTTTATTTATATCAGCTTCTTCTGCTACTCTAATAACACTCTTTAAAGGAGCTACTATATCAGATTCAGGAATTTCTTTAATTCCTATAACACATTCTCCGAATTCTATACCTCTTGCTGTCTCAACAACAACAAAGTCACCTTTTTTAATTTCTAGTCCACTAGGATCAAAGTAGTATATTTTACCGGCCTTTTTAAATCTAACGCCAATTACTTTTATCATTTATTAAACCTCCATAAATCCTATAAGCATAACTCTAATTGTTAATTGAAAATTAGAATTGCTTTGAAATGATTTTCTAGCTTCTCCTATTTTATCAATAATATTATTAAGCTTCTTATAAGACATTTCTATAGCTATTTTTTTTATACTTTCAATTTTATCCCCATTTATTAATCCGGTAACTTCATCAATTTCTTTATAAATTATTATATCTCTTATAAAAGAGGCTAGAATATTTAATATTTCTTCTTTTTTATCTTTATAAGTTACTATTTTATTTTCAAACTCTAAAAGTTCTCTAGTATTACCTTTAGTTAAAAGAACTAATAAATCAACTATGTCATTTCTTAAATCCTTTAATGAAGAGTCTCTTAAAAAAGCTTCTGCTTTTCCTGGAATTCCTCCACTATAGGCAATAGCAGCATTAACTTCATCTGCACTAAAGCTATCATTACTTATATTGTCTATATAAAGTCTTACATCTTCCTTGGTCAATGGTGATAATTTATAAATTTGACATCTTGATTTTATAGTATCTAATATAAGTTCTAAACTTTCACATAATAATATTATAAAAACACCTTTAGGCGGTTCTTCTATCGTTTTTAATAAAGCGTTTTGCGCTTGTACTGTTAATTTATTTCCATCATGAATTATGATGACTTTTTTATCTCCCTCAAAAGGCTTTTTGTTGATTTCTTCAACAATTTCTCTAATATCATCTACCCCAAAAGAAGATTTTTTACATCTATAATTTATAATATCTACGTAATTCTTTTCTTCTAACTTTCCTAATATATTTCTAGCAAAATTATTAGCTAAATTACTTTTGCCAATACCATCTTCTCCAACAATTATATGTGCATGGGAAATCTCATCTAAGTCCACTCTTCTTTTAAAGTTATTTAATACATTTTTATGTCCAATAATTTCTCCCATTACACCCTCCAATTTTATATTTTTATAAATTGATCAACATCTATTACAAATATTGTTGCTCCCCCAACTTCAACTTCAATTGGATATGACATATACATATCAATATTTCCTGTTATAGGAGCTGGAGTAGTGATAATTTGTTTTGTTGTTTTACAAATATCCTCTACAACATCGATAACCTTCTGTACTTTATCAACTTCTACACCTATCATTAAAGTTGTATTACCTGATTTTAGGAATCCTCCTGTTGTTGCTAGCTTAGTAACTCTAAACCCCGCTTCAGTGATTGCATCAATTAAATCTAATGCATCATCATCTTGTACCATAGCTATTTCTAATTTCATATTGACCCCTCCTAATATAAACAC
>JAEZAL010000326.1 GCA_023427705.1 Bacillota bacterium
TTATTGTAGGTTTTGATTCAAAAATCCAAGATTGATGACCTTTAAGCATTTATATCACCCCCAACCAAATAATTATCATTTTTATTGTTGCCACTATAAAAGCAGAAACAACTCCATATACTACAATTGCACCAGCAAGTCTAAACATGTTACCAGCAACTCCAAGTACAAGGCCTTCGCTTTTATGTTCCATTGAAGCAGATGCAATAGAGTTTGCAAATCCAGTAATAGGAACTGCAGTTCCACAACCTGCCCATTGACTAATATGATCGTAGACACCAAAACCAGTAAGTACAGCAGATGTAAGTATCAATATTACTATGGTAGGCGATACTGAAGTTTTCTCATCATATCCAAAATTATTTATAAATAGCCATTGTAGAATTTGACCTATTGTACAAATAGCACCTCCAGATAAAAAAGCTCTTATACAATTTTTAATTATTGGCCTTTTAGGCTCTATTCCTTTAACTAATGAATCAAATTCTTGTTGTTCAGCAGTCATTTTCTTCTTTTTATTTGACATAGATTCACCTTCTAACGTATAAATATCTTTAAAATTTCTTTAATTATTGAAATCTTTATACGCTTACTTTAACCTTTATAAGATGTTTTAATTCATTACTTAAAAAAATTATTCTTGAAATATTATAAAGATAGATTTATATGGTATCTAATTTTATATCATTAAAGCTTAAAATTATTTGTTTACCTGTATTCATATCTTTAATATTTAAGGTATTACTTTTTTCTTCCTCTTCTCCTAAAAGTATAACAAATGGTATTGAGAGTCTATTTGCATAATTCATCTTTTTCTTAAGTTTGTCTTCTTCAAAGTAAATTTCAATTGTTTTACCTAAAGAAGATAGTTTATTATAAACATCATAGCAATATTTAGAGGTATCACCAATTGGAATGATTAAATATTCAACCTTTGATGGTAGCTTATAATTATCTACAAAACCTATTTCCTTTAAAACAAAGAATAATCTAGATAAACCTATAGAAATCCCAACACCAGGTAATATATTATTAGTATAGTTTTCAGCTAAGTTGTCATATCTTCCACCTGAACATATAGAACCATATTCTTCGTTATCAATTAATAAGGTTTCAAATACTGTACCAGTATAATAATCTAAGCCTCTTATGATTTTTAAATTAATTACATATTCAGTAGGTTCTACCCCTAAAAATTCTATAGTATTAGTAACATCTTTTAATTCTTCAATACCTAAAATAAATTTTTCATTATCTATTTTAAATGAATCTAACTCACTTAAGACTCCATTCTTAGAACCACTTATATTTATTATTTTACTTATAATAATAGCTTTTTCCTTATCAATTATTTTTATCAATTCCTCTTCAAAGGAAGATTTCCCTATCTTATCGTATTTATCTATTAAAATCATAACTTCATTTGAGTTTTCTATTTTTAAGTCTTCTAATAAACCAGATAAAATCTTTCTATTGCTTATCTGAAACTTATAATTATTTAAGCCAAATGATTTAAATGCTTTGGAAGCTAAACTTATTACTAAAGCATCATTTTTAATACTAAGTTTATCCTTGCCGATAATATCTACATCACATTGATAGAATTCTCTATATCTTCCTTTTTGATTTCTTTCACCTCTATACACTTTACCAATTTGATACCTTTTGAAAGGGAAGTTTAATTCATTAAAATATTGAGCCGTATATCTTGCAAAGGGTACTGTTAAATCAAATCTTAGTGATAAATTTTTACTTCCTTTTGTAAAAGAATATACTTGTTTTTCTGTTTCTCCAGCAGTCTTAGCTAATAAAACTTCAGATTTTTCTATTATAGGAGTATCTATTGGTAAGCAACCATTTTCTTCATAGACCTTAGTTATTTTATCAACTATATCATTAAAAATTCTTTGCTCATTAGGCAATAGCTCCATAAATCCTGCTAATATACTTGGTTTAATTATAGTATTTTTCATTTTTATCTCTCCTTAATTTTAAATAATAGTATACAAAAAAGCCCTGTAGGCAAACTCTACAGGGCTAACAAATATGATTGCACTAATCATAGCCTAGAGAAGCAAGCCTACTGAAAATAGACTTGCATCTATAATAGATGAAGTCTCTCTAGCTATGATGGTTTATGTTATTTAAATATACTAGTGCTTTCATAATTTTTCCTCCTAAATTTTATTGTTTAAATATTATACTATAAAAAATAATAAGTCAAGAAGCTTAGTATGATTTGTGCAAAAAGAATATAAATTATTTCTATATATAACTAAAATATGGTATATTGATAATAAGTTAAACTAGTATTAGGAGGAAAGAAAATGGAATTAAAAGAAAAAATAAATGAATTAAAAGATTATTTAAGCCAATATGATAGATTACAACAAGCTATTGGATTAATTTATTGGGATATGAGAACTAATATTCCTAGTAAAGCTGGAGAATCAAGAGGTAAGGTTTTAGAATACTTATCTGGTGAAGCTTTTAAAATGATAACAAGTCCTAAAGTAGGCGAGTTTATTAAGGGATTAACTCCTTATAAAGATAAAATGGATAAGGTAGAAAAAAGAATTCTTGAGGAGTTAGAAAGAAATTATAATGAAACTAAGAAGATACCACAAGATAGATATGTTGAATATGTAGGTCTTTGTAGTAATTCAGAACTAGCATGGGAAAAGGCTAAAGATGCTAAGGATTTTGAAATATTTAAACCTTATTTAGAAAAAGTAGTTGAATTTCAAAAGGAATTTATTAATTACTGGGG
>JAEZAL010000340.1 GCA_023427705.1 Bacillota bacterium
CGTTTGTAGCTGTGAGATGATAATGCATAGTACCTTATCCAATCTTTGTACTGTTCAGGAACATTTGAAAAGTAAATAGTGTATTTGTCAGGACTATCCGCTACAACATCTTTTGCCAATTTATCGCATACCCATGTATTAGCGTAAAAATCGATTTCATTTTTAGATAAATCCTTAAGAGACTCTTTTAATTCTTCTAATCCATCATTTTCGAAATCAAAAGGCATAACTATTTGACTTGTATTACCCATGTATTATTCTCCTTCGTTGCATTTTAGATTTATTTTATCTATAGTATCTTGGTATAGATTGAATTCATAAAGAATATGTTTATATTCTTTGTATTCGGAATATTCTTCTACAGAAATATTCTTGACATTATAATATTCTATTATTTCATCCAATTCTCTTTTCCTATCATCTCTTAGCTTAATCCATTCTTCAATAAATTGCTTTCCAGTACATATTTTTGAACACTTTTCACATTTACCCGCTCCAGACATTTTATCGCATGGTCCATCTGCTATAGGTTTAGAGCAAAATCCTAACGGAACACGCCTGTAATTTGTAACAAAATCTATATATAGAACTCTCTTTTCTTCTTCTGAATATTGACTTAGGTTTTCTTCACCAATATCTATACCAAATCTCCCTTTAAAAAAATCATGATTTAACTTTTCAATTCTCTGCTCATCTATTTCTTTATACCAACGATTTACTGTTGCTTGGGAATGATGACCCAAAACATAGGCTATTTCCGCATCTGTAGCATCATTGTCCTTCATTATAGAAACTAATGTTTTTCTAAATTGTCTTGATGTAAAATGCCAAACAACCCCATCATAATCAACAATATTATGCTTGTTGGTAATTCTATTCAATGCAGTTACAAAGCCCATGCCACTGATTATACTAGGTCTTATAGCCTTCGCTGTTCCTTCGACACTTAAGAATATATATGGGGAATTATATTTTTCTCTTAAATCCCTTGTAGCATCCTTTTGAGCTTGAATTTTATTTGCTAACTCTTGTGTAATTATTATCTCCTCATATGGCAAATTTCCTTGTTTTTTATTGTGATTTTTAAGTTTATATGGCTTATATTTAAGTATCATTACATTCTCATATCGAGATGGTTTCAAGCAATCATCTTTTAACTTACATACTGAAGATATCCTCATTCCTGTGTTCTTAAAAATTTCATACATCAGTTGATGTATCGGATTAAGCTCAGTTGTAAAATTATCGATTTGTTCTACTATTATTTCAGGGATTATTTCTGTTCTTTTTGTCATTGCATAGGCATTTCTATAGGTAACATTTGTGATTATATTAAGCTTTGGAGCTGGAACTGCCAAAGCATTTTTTTTGCTATATTTAATTAAAAAATCAACTATTGCAGCTAATTTATACATAGTTTTTCTTATAGTATTTATACTTCTTCTTCTTTCTGTATCATACGCCCCTTTGACTTTCAAATCTTTTTGGAGATAATTATCTAATGCTCTGATATCAGATGTCTTTATCTTAGAAAGTGAATCACAATCCTTATTTCTGTTATAAAGAAAATTTACACTCTCCTTGACTTGATAAAGTGTTATGTTGTTGTTAATTCTATATTTACACTCATCCATCATATACAATTTAATTTCATATCTAAATTTTTTCGATTGTATATCATCGAATTTAAAGCACCTGAACTTAACTTTAGGACCATCCATAAAGAATAAGGTCCAATTATCGCTACTAAGGGTAATTTCGTCTCTATTGCCTTCTATGAGCTTTTTAGCATACATATCATATAAAGAATCTATATATACACGAATTTCTTTATATTTTTCTTCATACCCTTCATTAAAGTTAGATGCCGACTTTTTTGTTTTGTAAGCACAATCGTCTATAAAATCGTTAAAATTCATCATTTTCCTTTGAGCTAAATAATAATTCATTCTTTGTGCAATATATTGTTGTTTTACGGCAATATCCAAATCTAAAAATATTTCAACTACTAATTGGTCAATCGTCAAGCAGCGGTCTATACTATTTAAAGGTTCACCATTTTTAACACAATTACTTACTAATAATTTACAATATTCATAATATTCTTCACGAATAATATTATATATGTCTTCAGATTCATTCCAAATTCTAATATGCTTATGTCCAACTACCGCCATAGATACTATTCCAAATACTTCTTTATCTGCATACATTATTTTTCCATCCAGGCTTTTTTTATACAGTCCGTCTCTTATTAAATATGCGATATACTCTTTAAACTTATCTCTATCAGTTTGAATATACTTAGTAATCATTTGTATTATTTGCCCTTGATTAAATATATCACCGTCTAGGTCTTTTAGTTGCTTCTTATTTTCTATAAAACCCTTAAATATCTCATATTTAACTTCTTCACCTATATAATTAATTTTATCCATGAACCTTTTTGCATTCGGATATTTCAAAGAAAGTATATTCATATTATGAGCATTTGGAGAGTTTGGAGCTATTAATGGGTATACTTTATTACATGTAAAAAAAAGTCTTTCTCCTAGAGATTTTTTGGAGTGAGCAGTCTTAATGGAATCAAAGTAGTTGTAGCAATAATATCTTATATAGTCATCTAAAATTTTTTCATCCATACTATTAATTGTCTCAAATATTTCATTAATTGGTCCTCTTGGTCTTATTTGTATAAGTGGCTGTTTCTCTAATATAGTTTTCTGTATAGATTCTACAAAATTATTTTCTACAAATGTCTTTAATGCCTCATTTTTAATCTCTTCAACTATATACTTAATCTTATCTATGAACCTTTTTGCATTCGGATAATATGAATAAAGCTGAGCTGTATTGCAATGAAATGGAGAGTTTGGAGCCATTAATGGATATATTTTATTGCATAAGTTACCATATATTATCCCTTGTCTTATTGTAATTTTAGTAGTTTTAATGGAATCAACGTATTTGTAGCAATAATGTTTTATATAATCATCTAGAACATTTTCATCCATACTATTAATTACTTCAAATATTTCATTAATTGGTCCTCTTGGTCTTATTTGTATAAGTGGCTGTTTCTCTAGTATTGTTTTCTGCATAGATTCTATAAAATCTATTTCTAGCATTGCTTATACCTCATTGTCACTTTCATTATTAGATTTAACTTTACTTATTTTTTCGTGTGCCATCATTCCTAACTCCTCATTTTGATGGTCCTTATAGTGCTTTATTGTATTAATGTTTTCCCAACCCATATTTGTAGCTATTAAACTATCTGTTAAATTTAACTCTGGATATCTTGCTTGAGCTTTAAGGTATTCCATAACTTTAGAGCTTCTACCACTGTGCGTTCTTATTTCC
>JAEZAL010000002.1 GCA_023427705.1 Bacillota bacterium
CTATTTCCTTTCCATCTTTTATTACTCTTCTATCTTTAGGATAGACTTTCACTTTTTCATTTTTCACCTGTATTGTTTCCTTAATTACTCCCTTTTCCACTCTTCTAAAAATAACTTTAATCCTAACTAAAACTTCTTTTATTTCAAATGGCTTTACTATATAATCATCTGCTCCAAGCTCTAACCCTAATATTTTATCTATAATTTCACCTCTAGCTGTTAGCATAATAACATATGCTTTTTTTGAAATTTCCTTACAAATATCAAATCCATTAATATCAGGAAGCATTAAATCTAATAAAACTAAATCTGGTTTAAATTCATTAAATCTTTCTAAAGCATCTTTTCCATTAAATACGCTTCTTACATCATAACCTTCCTTTCTAAGAGAAAAAGTTATTGCATCATTTATAGAATATTCATCTTCAACTACTAAGATTTTTTTCTTTTCCATAATTCCTCCCTAATTTTCTTCTATTTCTATAAAGAAATATTTAGCTTCTTTTAAAATTGATCCTTCACCTTGTGAAAAATCAAAAGATTCTAAAGCAAAAAAAATGCTATTTTTAGATTCATTAGCTTTAATTTTGAGAGAGCTATAACTATCTATTAATGATAATTTATAAATTAAATCAAATTCATAATTATCATTTATCTCAGCAAGATAAACCTTATTACCTAGTTCATCACCCATTATCATACTAGTTGTAATTACAAAGAATTTAGTATCTTCAATTTGTGTAGTTATAGATATTCCTTCTTTCATATATCTTAATTCTTTTGTGTATATATTGTATATTACATCTATAAATTTATCACCTATATGAAAAATCAAATTATCTCCACTGATTATATATCTGTTGAACATAGGCTTTTTAGTATCAAATAAACTATTTATACCGAGATTCAAAGTGTTTATTTGATCAAAATCCTCAAAATGCATTTTTTTATCTTTTAAATTTACTTTTTTAACATTACCTACACTATCTAAAGCCATTAACGAATTTTCTTTTTTATCATAATAAAACACATTAGGACTCATTTTTATTACATCTGATGTATAATAAGTTTGATTTTTTATATCTATAATTAATATAAATTTTTCTCCCTTTGTTTCATAATCTTCTGTCATATTATAAATTTCTTCTATAAAATAATCATCGTTTATCTGAAAATAATTTGAATGTCTGTATTCAAATAAATCCATAATCTCATAATACATTTCATCATATCCATCTAATACGAATTTAATATTCTTTTCTAAATCCATATAATAAAAATTAATACTTCTTGTATGAAGAGTTTCAGTATAGAGTCCTTTATATAAAGAACCTCCATTCATTTTAATAAAACCCTTACCTTCTTTTGCAAAATATTTATTTTCTTCTTTAATTAATTCTCCACTTTCCTTTAATATATAAGGTACATTAATTTCTTCTTCATTCAGAATTCCAGATTTTCGTGTATCCAAAACTCCATTTACTCCATCTTTATCATAAAAAAGTGGTTCAAAAACTTTATCCTTATAATCAATATTTATATTTCTTTCAATAATTTTATATTTATTTAGTTCTTTATTATTTTTAGTGTTTTCCTCTAATATCTTTGTACTATTACAACTAATCAATATTGTTGAAATTAATATCCATCCTATTAATGAAATTATTTTTTTCATTAAATAACCTCCCCTTATACTATTTAATTATATAATACATGGAAGTTTTTAACTAGTTATGTTAACTTATTACAAAGTTATTAAATAATTTCTAAATTTGAAATTAAGTTGATAATAAATTACTGTAATGGTATTATTTATATGTTTAATTTATACTAATTAATTATTTATACATAAGGGGGAATACGCTTGACTAAAGATATGACTACAGGTAATCCTGTAAAACTAATTTTAACTTTTTCAATTCCTTTATTAATAGGCAATATATTTCAACAATTTTATAGTATGGCTGATACTGTTATAGTAGGAAGATTCCTTGGAGTTGATGCATTAGCTGCAGTTGGATCTACTGGCGCTATGGCTTTTTTAGTTAATGGTTTCGTACTAGGTTTAACAAGTGGATTTGCAGTTCTAGTATCGCAAAGATTTGGTGCAAATGATGAGGAAGGTGTGAAAAAAGCCTTTGCAAGTTCTCTAATTTTATCTATTATTATGACTATTTTAGTAACTGCTATAAGTATGGTGTCCGCTAAGCCTTTATTAGAGCTTATGAATACCCCTGAAAATATTATAAATGACTCATTATCTTATATAATAATTATTTTTGCAGGAAATATAGCAATTATCTTTTATAATATGCTTTCAAGTATTTTAAGAGCTCTTGGCGATAGTAAAACACCTTTATACTTTCTAATTATAGCTTCTATATTAAATATTATATTAGATATAGTTTTTATAGTTAATTTCCATATGGGTGTAGCTGGGGCTGCTTATGCTACAATTATATCTCAAGCTATATCTGCAATACTTTGTGCAATTTATATCATTAAAAGATTTCCTATACTAAAACTAAAGAAGAAACATTGGAAAATAAGAAAAAGCTATGTTGAAAAACAATTACGAATTGGTGTTCCAATGGCACTTCAATTCTCTATAACTGCTGCTGGTGCTATGGTTCTTCAAGGAGCATTAAATAATTTTGGTTCAAAAATTATAGCTTCTTATACTGCTGCCTCAAAGGTACAACAATTAGTTATGCAACCATCTATTACTTTTGGTATTGCTATGGCAACTTATGCTGGACAAAACTTAGGGGCTGGAAAACTTAATCGTATAAAAGAAGGCGTTAAAAAATGCAGTATTATTAGTATTATAGTTAGTATAGCTTCAACTATTATAGTTATCTTATTTGGTGGAGTATTTACTAAAATGTTTATTGATGGCAATGATGTCGAAGTTATTCATTATGCTAAACAATACTTAAACACTGTTTCAATATTCTATATACCATTAGGCCTTATATTCGTATATAGAAATACATTACAAGGAGTTGGGGAAAGTTTTGTTCCTATGATGGCTGGAGTTGCTGAAATGGTAGCAAGAACTGTAGTTGCATTTACTCTACCATTATTGCTTGATTTTATTGGAATAGCACTTGCTGATCCAGCTGCATGGATAGCAGCTTGTGTACCTCTTATGATAACTTACTATAAAAAAATAAATACAACATTAAAAGAAAAAGAAGTTGTTATAGATGCATAAAGTATAACGTAAAATGAATAATGTAAAATGTAAAATTAATGAAGAAACTCCTAATGGAGTTTCTAAAACATATAATTTTAGTAATTTAGAACAAAATATATTAATAATTCTACATTTTACATTCTTAATTAAAGAAGATATTTTTAAAGACTTTTAGAGCATAACCTTCTGGTGTTAAATAAACTGAACCTTCAGCTCCAGATCCTAAAAGTTTAAAATCTTTTACTTCTAGTAAATAATTCATATTGTCCACCTAAATATTAC
>JAEZAL010000016.1 GCA_023427705.1 Bacillota bacterium
GAGCTTGTTTCAACTGTTCTATTCACAGCACTTACAATACCTGCAGTTACAGTTTGATTAAATTCTTTTGATAAAGGAGTACCAATTGCTATAACTTGTTCTCCTGGTTTTAATGCATCTGAATCGCCAAGTTCAACTACCGCTGGTACTTTAATACTATCATCACTTATCTTTAACATAGCAACATCTTGATTTTGATCATAGTTAATAACTTTCGCTTTAACATCTCTACCATCGGATAGGGTTACAACTACTTCTTTAGCACCTTCAATTACATGGTAATTAGTTAATATATATCCTTCTTCATTTATTATAAATCCAGATCCAATACCTTGTGTTTCTTGAGGTATTATACCACTATAATCAATTATTCCACTAACAGATACAATAACTACAGCTGGAGCAACCTTTTCAAAAGCCTCACTAGCAGTTAATCCTTCTGAATTGTTACTAAATGTTTGGGGATTTGGAGTTACTATTCTATTACTTGAATCATTCATATATCTCTTCATTATATAATAAGTACTTCCACCACCTATAGCTCCTCCTAATAATCCCATTATAAGAGCTAAAGATATTACTTTAAATGTTCCTTTTTTTCTTTTTTTCTTTGGTTTATTTGAAATATCATTTATTGGATGAATATATGATTCTTTATCAAAACTGTGCTCTTCAGTATTATCTTCTTGTTTTTCTAGTGATTCATTATCACTATTTACATCTTCGTAATTATCTACATCATATATATTATCTTCATTCATTCGAAAGGCCTCCTAATCTATTTAATAATTAATCTTTATACTATTAATATAACCCTTCTTTGTGACAATTATATGACATATATCTAACAAAATAAATTTAATTAATTTTTTCTTGCTAATCTTTCTATTTCATTTGCTTGCTTAATAACTTGTCTTATTCCACTTATTACTGTATCAGCCTCATACATAGAAACAATATTTTCTTCATAATCTACATTATAAACTTTTGTTAAATCTTCATCACCTAGCTTAGCTAAAACTTCTTGCCCAGGTTTAGCTATTAAATAATAAGGTTTCCCAGAAAACACTCCTTCTTCTTGGCTAAAGTTATTTCCAGATGTTATATTTTTATATTCATTATTTACAGCCTTAGTATAATTAGATTTAGTTCTGTGAGCTTTAAACTCTTCTAAAGCCCTTTCATCAAGTTTAGCTTCAAATTCATCAGTATTACAATCTAAATTAAACTTGTCCAATAATGTTGTAAGTCCTACTCCGGAACCAATACTCTCAATATTTCTTCTAAACTTTTGAAATATCATGCTTTTTTTATATTCTTCACTATTAATCTCATCTTCAACTAAAGGATTTACTAAAACTACCCCTGCTACTAAATCAGGATAAGCTTTAGCAAATTCTGTTAATACAAGGCTTCCATATTCTTCACCTACTAATATATACGGTGAAGGTATAGCAGCTTTTCTTAATAATAGTCTTAAATCTTCTGCCTGTTCCTTAGGTGTTCTTATTGATCCACTATCACTAAAGCCATATCCTCTTCTATTGTATGTAAATGTTGCTACATCTCCGTAATCTGATGTAAGTTTTTCTGAAATTTCATTCCATTGATTTAGATTACTACCAATATTTCCATCAAAAACTACAGTATATTTACCTTCTCCATCAAGTAAATAATCTAACCTCTTATCATCTACTCTTACATAATCTACTCTTTCTTTTAATGTTTCTTTTGTAATAAAATTATCTATTCTTTGATATACAAACCCAACTACTAATATTATTAATATTACAGTAATAATATTTTTAGCTTTTTGCTTTGGATTTAGTTCTTTTTTCATGTTTACTTTATAAACACCATTAGAATGTGGTAAAAGTTTCACTTCTCTCTTCCCCCCTATAGATTATAACTTTAGGTTAGGCTTTGCATTAATATTTAGTGGAGCTTCTAATCCCTTAATAAAATTAAAGTAAGCAGCACTTCCTATCATAGCTGCATTATCTGTACATAAGATTTGTGATGGGAATAATACTTCTATCCCTTCTTTAGAAGCTGCTTTTATTAATGCTTCTCTTAATGCAGAGTTAGATGCAACTCCACCTGCTATAGCTATTTTATCTACCTTCTTTTGTCTACATGTCTTTAAAACATTTTGCTTAAGCACATCTATAACTGCTTTTTGAAAAGATGCTGCAACATCTGCTTTATTTATTTCAATATTTTGCATCTTACACTTATTTAAATAATTTAATACAGCTGACTTAACACCACTAAATGAAAAATCTAAAGTTTCATCATGAAAATTCGCCTTTGGAAATTCAATAGCATTTTCATTACCTTCCTTAGCAAGCTTATCTATTTTAGGACCACCTGGATACCCAAGTCCTAAGGCTCTTGCAACCTTATCATAAGCTTCTCCTGCTGCATCATCTCTTGTTTGGCCTATTACTTCATATTCACCATACTCTTTAACATGAACTATAAATGTATGCCCTCCAGATACTACTAATGATACAAAAGGAGGTTTCAAATCTTTATGCTCTATATAATTAGCGCAAATATGTCCTTCAATATGATTTACTCCTACTAATGGTTTCTTTAATGAATATGACAATCCCTTTGCATATTGTAATCCTACTAATAATGCTCCTACTAATCCTGGTCCATATGTAACTCCAATAGCATCTATATCTTCTAATTTAACATTAGCTTCTTCTAATGCTTCAGTAACTACTCCACTAATAACTTCAATATGCATTCTTGAAGCAACTTCTGGAACTACACCACCATATTTTTTATGAGTTTCTATTTGAGAAGCAATTATATTTGATAATACTTCTCTACCATCTTTAACAACTGCTGCTGATGTTTCATCACAACTTGATTCTATTGATAAAATTAATTTACTTTCCATAACTTTCCCTCTTGATTTCTTCTTTCTATTTACTTACTAATATTGTGTAAGCTATTTAATTACTGTATATTTAAATTAAGCCTATAGCTTATTATATATTTCTTTAGTTTCATTGACTATTATATAATGAATAAAGGAAATATTCATTATTTTTTATTAGAATTAATGGATTTTTAAGGATATATTCGATTTTAAAAGGAGTTTTTTAATGAATACATATGCTAAGATAGTTGTACCAGGGTCCCCTATAACAAAATCTAATTTTAAACTACATAATAAAGATGGTAGGGCTATCCTTCCTAGTAACACTGGAAAATCTCATGATAGATATGCTATATATGAAGAAAAAATAGCCTATTATGCAAGATTACAAAATCCTGGTGTTATTCTAGAAGAGTCCCTTATAGCTATATTAAAAGTTTATTATAAAAGTGAAAAAAGACATCCAGATACTGCAAATATAACTAAAAGTATTTTTGATGGAATTGAGAAAAGTGGACTTATTGTTAATGATGCCCAAATAACAAGAATAATTACAGAAGAATTTTATGATAAAGAAAATCCTAGATTTGAACTTGAATTCTTTGGCGAAAGTAAATATAAAATTTCATATTCAATTCAAGAAAAACCTGAACCTAGTGATAAAAAAGTATATTCTAGTATAAGAAAAAATTCAGTTGCTAAATTATTAAAGAATAATACTGCTAAAAATACTGATAACACTAGTACCTTACTATGTGAATTTTGTAATAAAAAAATCAAAGAAGAAAACTTAATTAAAGGAAATGGTGGTAAAACTTTAATTTGTAGAAATTGCTTTACTAAATTATTTTAATTGAGGTGATTATATTGAATTCTAATCCCTTTATATTTATAGGTGATAGTTTAACATTCGGTTATGGAGTTCCTAAGAGTAAATGTTGGGTGGAAATCTTCAAAAATTATAGTTCATCTTTTAATATGGACTTTTCTATTATTAATAAGGGAATCAACGGAAATACTACTACAGATATGTTAAACAGATTTACAGAGGATGTAACTCTATTTAACCCTAAAGTAATATTTATTATGGGTGGAACTAATGATCTACTATCTAACAGACCATTAAATTTAATCCTTGATAATATTGAATTGATGTTAAAAGAAGCCTTAACTAAAACTAATAATATATTTATAGGAATTCCTCCAATAATTATAAAAGAAGATGCTTATAGATTATTTATGCCCTCTTCAACTTATGATTATTGTGAAAATACCCTTCCTAAATTAAGAGAGAATTTAATAAAAATTTGTGATAATTATAGAGTTAAATATATTGATTTTTATAATTTAACTTTAAACTTAAGTTCTAAAGAAATCTTTATAGATGGCATTCATTTTAATGAAAATGGAAATAGATTTTTCTTTGAAGAATTTATAAGTAAACTAGATTAAAAATAATACAGGAGCTGACAAACAGCTCCTGTATTGTATTGTGCAACAGCACCTTTTAATATACATATTTCTTTAAATATTTAGCTACTAATCCTCCCACTTTATAACCATCTTCTCCACTATTAAAGTATTCTCTATCTCTTGTTAAAACTGTTCCACAAGCAAATATTCCTTTTGCAGAAGTTTCATTATTATTTACAATGAGATTTCTTTTCTCGTCTATTTGAATATTTGCCTTTTTAACAAAAGCTATTTCCGGGAAATATCCAACTGTTAATATTAAAGAGTCACAATTAATAGTCCTAACACTTTTATCCTGATTATTTTCTATATCAATACCTTCTATTCTATCATTTCCATGTAATTCAATTACTCTGTTATTTTCTATAATATTAATATTCATATCATTAATACTTTTCTTCAGTTTATCGTTTAAAGTCTTATTACTTGATTTATCAATTATTGCCTTAACCTTAGCACCTTCTATTATTAATCTCTTAGCTAAAATTAAAGACCAATTATTAAGTCCTAATATAACTACTTCTTTTCCTGGTAAATATCCTTGTAAATTAATAAGTCTATGTGCTGAAACTATAGTATATATTCCTGTATACTTATGAATTGGTATATTAATATTACCTGTGAATCTTTCCCTACTTCCTGATGCTATTATAATAGCCTTTGCTTTTATCTCCTGGACACCTTCGTTGGGATTTACATAAGTAACTAATTTATTAGTGGTAATCTCTAAAACTTCAGTATCAAGTTTATATTCTCCGCCATGAGCTTTAAATTCTCTTATAAGTTCACTACTTAGTTCTGGGCCTGTAACATCTTTTCCTAAAAAATACTTTCCAAAACCATGATGTATAAATAAATTTAATTTTCCACCTAAATCACTATTTCTTTCTAGTAGTAATACCTTTTTAATTCCATGTTGAAGAGCAGAAACTCCTGCTGAAAGTCCAGATGCTCCCCCGCCAATTATTATTAAATCATATTGAAGCATATGTAACCTCCATGAATTTTAACTAAAATTACATATAATATTATATCATAAATAATAACAGAATATAACTTATCTAAACCCACTAGTAGTATGATAAAATTAATATTTTTATAATTAAACATTAAGAAAATCTTATTTGATTTATAAAATTCACTATACTATAATTGAAGTATTGTTTACTAAGAGAAAGGACTATAATGAGACTATTGTCAGCTCATTAATTAGGGTGAATACATGTTTGACAAGTTTTTAAAGACATTAAAAAGCAAGACTGTAGATATTTTTAGTTTTGATGGACTTATGAGAATACTATTATTCTTAATTCCTTTTGTAGCAATAATATTAAAGTGTATTATTTTTCAAGGCTTTGTAGCTAATGAAGATCCATATCTATTTAATTTTTCAGTTGGGCTTAATTCAGCAAAACCTTTTATAAATTATTATTATGCTTTTACTTTAATATTTTTAAGTTTTTCATTGCTATTTAAAGGTAAAGGACGAGTTATTTATTTATTTGTTATAGATATACTAATAACAGCTCTTATCTTTTTAGATTTGGGTTACTTTAGAGGCTTCTTAACTATGCCTTCAGTTTTATTGTTAACTCAAACTGCTAACCTAGATAATATGGGTGGTACAATATCATCAATGTTTACTAATTTAGATTTTCTATTATTACTTGATTTTATTATTTTAGCTATTTTTGTTTTCCTTACTAGAAAATCTTATACTAGAGTAAAAAGAAGAGCTCCAATATCATTTGCTATTATATTACTATCTAGCATTATATACATAGCTTATGTACCTTTTAATTTAAATATCTTAAAAAATGAAGATGTTAAAAATGGATATATATTTTCAAATTATGATCCTACAAATACAGCAAGGTATTTTTCTCCAATAGGATATCATGTTTTTGATATATATAATGTATATAAAGACTCTAAGCCATATGAACTTACTGAAGAAGATAAATCTGTAATAAATAAATTCTTCGAACAAAAAGAGAATTTACCTGATAACCAGTATTCTGGAATGCTAGAAGGTAAAAATCTTTTAGTTATTCAAGTAGAATCTTTAGAAAGCTTTGTAGTTGGTAAAGAAATTAATGGTCAGAAAATAACACCAGTTATGGATGAATTAATAAGTAATGGACTTTATTTTCCTAATATTTACGAGCAAGTAAACGAAGGTACAAGTTCCGATGCTGACTTAATGATAAATACGTCAATGTTCCCATTAAGAAGAGGTAGTACATTCTTTAGATATCCTTCTACAGAATATAACTCCCTACCTAATTTACTAGAAGAAATGAATTATGAAACTATTGCTATACATCCAGACAAAGGTTCTTTTTGGAATTATGTAAATGGACTTAAAGGAATAGGATTTAATCAGTTTGTAGATTACTATTCTTTTGATATAGATGAACAAATTGGGCTTGGATTATCTGATGAAAGTTACTTTAGGCAAGTAGTACCAATGCTTAAAGAATTAAAAGAACCATTTTATGCATTTACAGTAACATTAACAAGTCATGGTCCATTTGATATCCCTGAAGAAAAAAGAGTTCTTAACTTAGATAATGAACTAGATAAAAATGAACTTGGTGGATATTTTGAAAGTATAAGATACACAGATACTCAAATAGGTGAATTCTTAAAACAATTAGATGCAGAAGGTTTATTAGATAATACAGTAATAGTTATTGAAGGAGATCATACAGGAGTTCATAAATATTACAATAGTTCAATAGAAAAATTATCACATAAAGAAGATTGGTATTTAGATAATGGTCACCATACAATGCCCTTTATAATTTGGTCTAAGGATATAAATGAAGGGAAAACTTATGATACTATAGGCGGTCAAGTTGATATAATGCCAACAATGTTATATCTTCTTGGTGTAGAAAATGATAAATACCTTAATACAGCTTTAGGAAGAAACCTTTTAAATACTAATAAATCCTTTGCTGTTCTAACTAACCTTGAAGTTGTATGTGAAAATCTTACAGAGGAAGAAAAAGAATTATATAAAAATATAGTTGAATTATCCGATAAAATGATACGAGCTAATAATACAACTGTTAATGAAAATAATTAGATATTTAAAAAGTATAAGAAAAAATTCAGTCATAAGACTGAATTTTTTTGTTTATAAATATAAATCCATTAATATTTCATCATCAAAGACACCATTAATATTAAAATAATTTTTATGAACTCCAACTTTTTCAAAGCCAAACTTTTTATAAAGATTAATTGCTTTACTATTACTACCTTTAACTCCTAGGCTTATATTTAATATATTTTTATTTTTTGCAAATTCTATTAATTGCTCCATTACTGCACTTCCTACACCTATTCCCCAGAAATCTTTCTTTACAGAAATTGCAATTTCACTATTATGTGCTATTCTTTTTCTTCCTAGTTTTCTTATTTGAGCAACACTAACAACTTCATTGTTAATAACTCCTATAACAATAAAGGCCTCTTCTTGATTACTTAAATTTTTTATATATTCTTTCTCTTGTTCTACTGACAAATGAAATTCATTTTTACCAAATAATAAATTATCACTTTCCCCACCAACAATATTTAAATAATTAACCATTTTTTCAGCATAATCAACAGTCGGCTTTCTCAGTATTAATATTTGCCCATTTTTTAACTTTATCTCTTTTAACACAAATAAATTATCCTCCATAAAATCACTCTCCCTTTTTATATACCCTTTTTAAAAAGAAACTCAGCTTATATAAACTGAGTTTCTAAATAAATTTCCTAATTACTTTATTCTTAATTACTTTCCAGCTATGCTTAAACCTTCAACTATTATTGATGGGCTTCCAACACTACTCATTGGGAATTTCAAATCAGAACCTATTTCAATAATATTTTTTAATAAATCAAAAAAGTTTCCTGCAACTGTTATTTGTTCAACAGGGAAATCCTTCTTACCATCTTTAATATAGAATCCTTTTGCTGCTAGTGAAAAGTCTCCTGTTATAGAATTTGCTCCAGAATGTAGTCCCGCAAATTCAGTAATTAATAACCCTTCTCCAACCTCTTCTAATAATTCTTCAAAGGATTTAACTCCTTCTTGAATATAGAAGTTTGTTGGTGAAACTCCCACTGGAGAAGCATAAGAGCTCTTAAAACCATTTCCTGTTGATTTTGTATTTCCTTTATAAGCAGTTTTTAAGTTATGAAGTAAGGTAACTAATTTTCCTTCAGAAATTATATCTTTTCTTATAGTAGCTACACCTTCATCATCAAATGATACAGATGCCAATCCATTTTCTAAATGTGGATTATCTACTAAAGTTACATTTTTACTTGCTATAATTTCTCCCTCTTTATCCTTTAATAAACTTAATCCCTTTTGAGCTGCATCACCACTAAATATTCCTGCAAAAGTGGAAAGTATAGAAACCATAGCTTCATTATTAATTATAGTCTTATATTTTCCAGAAGGTATGGACTTGCCTCCAATTCTAGAAACTGCCTCATTAATACCATCTATAGCTAATTTCTTAGGATCTACTTCATCTAATGACTTAGCTGTAACATAACCAAATCCATCATGCATATTATCATTTTCCTTAATTATTGGTATTACATATGCAGTAAGTAAATTAGACTTATTTTCCAAATTAAGACCTTTAGAATTAATTATTCCATACTTTGAATTATTATATCCAATTCTACATCCTTGAAAACTTACAACTCTACTATCTAATGATTTCGCTTCTTTTTCCATATTTAATGCTAATTCTATTAATTTGTCTACTGGAAGGTTTTCTAAATCTCGATAGTAAGTATTAACTTCTTTATACTCTTTATCTCCTTCATAGATAAACTGAACATCTTCATTTTCAATAGCTAAAGCACTTTCTTTAGAATTCTTTACTAACATTTTTATAGCTTCTTCATCTAATATTTCAGTATAAGAATATCCAATTTTATCATTTATTTTTCCTCTAAAAGATAATCCATATGAAGTTGTTAAATTATATTTCTCAACTTCTTCATTATAAACATTTATACTTAAACTTTCTCTATCTACATAATAAACTTCACATTCATCAAAACCATTATTTTTAGCTTCTTTAAATAATTTATCAATAAACTCTTTTAATTCCATAAATATTCCCTCCTATCTTCCACCTACTGTAATTTCTTTAACTCTAATCATAGGTTGACCTACATTAGTTGGGATACTTCCAGATATAGAACCACACATTCCTTGTCCTTGTTCTAAATTCTTACCTACCATATCTATATTTAATAAAACTTCACTACCTTTACCTATAAGGCTGGCACCTCTAACAGGTTCTTGTATTTCTCCATTTTTAACAATATAACCTTCAGATACAGCAAAGTTAAATTCACCTGTTACCGGATTTACAGATCCACCACCCATTTTCTTTGCATATAATCCATCAGAAATAGATTTAATTATTTCTGTTTCATCATCATTCCCCGCTGCAATATAAGTGTTTGTCATTCTTGATGTTGGTGCAAACTTATAATTTTGTCTTCTTGAGCTTCCTGTTGGATCCATTCCCATTCTTCTACCATTTAGTTTGTCTATTAAATATCCTTTTAATATTCCATTTTCTATTAAAACATTTTTTCTTGTTTTGTTTCCTTCATCATCAATATTTAATGAACCCCATGCATTAGGAATAGTTCCATCATCAATAGCTGTAACCTTAGTTGAAGCTATTTGTTTTCCAAGCATATTAGTAAATACTGAGTTACCCTTTGCTACAGCAGTTGCTTCTAACGAATGTCCACATGCTTCATGGAATATAACACCACCAAATCCATTATCAATTGCTACTGTCATCTTTCCAGCTGGGCAATTCTTAGCATGTAACATAGTATGAGCAACTCTTGACGCTTCTCTACCGTAATATTCTGGATCAATTGTGTCAAATAATTCAAAGCCCTTATGTGCGCCTGGTCCTTCAAATCCTGTTTGATTTTCTCCATTAGCAGAAGCTACCGAACTTATCATTAATCTTGTTCTTACTCTCTTATCTTCAGTTAATAAACCTTCAGTATTAGCAATTAAAATGTTTTGTTCTTTATCTAAATATCCTACTGATACTTGAGATATTTCATCATGATATTCTTTTGCTGCCTTATATCCAGTCTTCATTACATTTATTTTCTTATCTATGCTTATTGAAGATGGTATATATATTATTGGATTATTATTATAAATTTCTTTTTTATTTAATACTATACTTATATCTTCTTTTAACTCTCCAAGAGCTAATGCTGCTTTTTCTGCAGTATCTAATAAAGCTGATAAACTTGTATTATTAGTATAAGCATAAATACTTTTAAATCCTTTAAATATTCTTATTCCAATACCATGTGTTCTTCCTGATATTGAATTTTCTACCTTGCCATTTAATATACTAATAGATGTGTCTATAGTATCTTCTTCAAATATCTCTGCAAAGTCGCCTCCAGTTATTAAACATCTAGCTAAAACGCTAGATAATATATCTTTTGATAACATAGTTTAGTCCTCCTTAATATAGATTTTTCTACCACCTCTAAAAGCTCTTGCCCATGTATCAACATAAGATCCAGTTGCCCATTCAGACATAATAACACTTTCATCTTCATATAAATCAATACTTGTTAATGGGCTTCCTTTAATGCTTCCTTCTTCTATTTCATATACAAATAATTTATTATTAAATATAATTATTGCAATTCTTCCTGTAGGAGAAGTATACGCATCCTCTATAAAAGGAAATCTTCCTTTTAAATCCTTCCATGGTATTAATAGCGTATCATAATTTAATATTTTTTTACTTGGATTTATAGATAACTTAAAATCAAAACCCTCTGCATTAGAGTTATCTGATGTAATTTTCCCAACTAAAGCCCACTTTCCTTCTATTCTTTTTATTGTGAAATTTGTATAATCAATTTCTTCTATAAGTGAACTTTTAGTATCTTGTTGTAAATTTTTAAGAGTTTCAGTAAAGTCTCTCTCATATGTCTCTTTTATTTCATTTGAGTATATTTCTTCTATACTAAGCCCTTCAGATGAATTAATATTATCAATAGGTATAGTACTATAAGTTGGAAATATATCACTAAAATTATCTCCTTCAAACTTCTCTACAGAAATATAATCATTTGAAATGAAATTAATATTTTTATATAAGTTTATAGTTGCATCATTTATAATCTGATTATCTTCTTTTCCGTCTATCAGTTTTGCTTTGAAATATTCATTATGAATATTTTCATTATTATTTGTTATATTTTCAATTGTCCATATTCCATTTAATCTTGGAAAAATAATATTATTTTTCTCTATAATTGGTTGTAATTCATTATTCTTAAATGAAATCCATAAAGTTCTATAACTTACATTAGAAAAACTTTTCTCATCTAGTTTTCTTCTAGGACTCTTTAAAGCTATCATTACTCCTACATCACTATTATAGTCTTCTTCTAATACTTCTGTTTCAATTTTATTTTTAGAATACTCTACCTCTGTTGGATTTATATCTTCCTTTACTAGCTTCAATAATAATCCAGAGTAAAATAAATATCCGTTATTATCATCTATAACTATAAATTCTCCTACTAACCTATTAGAATCTATTAATGAAATTATATCTAGATGCTTTGTTGATTCAACAACATCTTCTAAATTAAGATTTAATTCATAGGATAAAACATAGCTTCCATCTACTACCTTTAGCTTAAAACTAGGATTTGAATAAGACTTATTAAATATAGAAAATTGATTACTAGATATGCTAATAAATGAGTCTTTTTGTGATAATATTTCATTCTTATTTTCAATATCCTCATCAATAATGTTAATATCTTCTATCTTCCAAGTTCCTTTTATAATTAGATTTTCATTATCTGGAGCTTTTATTGATTGTGTATCTTTTCCATTTACTTTACTACAACCAATATTAAATGTAAACATTAAAATAAAAAGCAATGAACTAAATACTTTTAAAGCTTTCATATTATTCCTCCTTAATTATTGGAATAATTACCTCAACTTTTGTTCCTATTCCTAAATTACTATATATGTTTAATTCTCCATTATGGAGCTTTACTATTTCATCACAAATAGATAATCCTATACCATTTTTTGAGTTAGAATTTTTCCCTTTAAAAAATTTTTCTTTTACTCTTGGTAAATCTTCTTCTGATATTCCACATCCATTATCCTCAATAACAAATATTAATTTATTGTTATTAATTAATGTGTTAAATAAAACATTTCCCCCTGCACCTGTAAATTTAAAAGCATTATCTAATAAGTTTATAAAAACTTGTTTTAGCCTATTGCTATCTACAAGCATATTTCCACTAGCTTCAGTAATAAACTTTAAATTAATACCTTCTTTGCTTGCTCTTGGTGACATGAAGGATTTAATATGATTAATAAATTCTACAACATTTATTTCTTTTAAATCTAAACTTACATTTTCATTTATAAGCCTCGAAAAGTCTAATAATTCTTCCACCATTGCTGATAGTCTATCTGTTTCTTTTTCTATTATTTTAAAACCTAATTCTAAAGTATCTTTATCTGTATCCTGATTATTTAATGTTATAGCCCACCCTTTAATAGCTGTTAATGGTGTCCTTAATTCATGGGAAACCTGTGAAATAAAATCATTTTTTAATTGTTCTCTTCTAGATATTTCATTTGCCATAAAGTTTAAAGTATTAGATAATTGACCAATTTCATTTTCGCTTGTCATTTCACTTCTTATGCTTAAATTTCCACTTCCCATTTTTTCTGCTACTTTAGTTAAATACTTTATTGGGTTTATAATACTATTTGCAAAAACTATGCTTAATAAGACTCCCAATAATAGTACTCCAATAGATATAATTGAAAAAATAAGCATTATATTTCTTATAATAGAATCAATTTCTTCTAGTGAGGTAATAAATCTAATTACGCCTATTATTTCATTATCAATTTCTAATGGATAAGATACTGCCATTACATTTTTATCATAATAATCTACTTTTCCAATCCACCTTGTTGGTTCTCCAGTAAGTGCTTTATATATATCTGGTGCATTTATTAATTTATCATCTTTTATTCCTATAGAATCCATAAGTAAATTTCCATTAGAATCAAAAATTTCTACCTGTGCATTATTTTCATTCCAAAATGCATCCACATTATCATAAATACTTTCTGTTAATGACTTATCAGAAAAATATTTGCTATAGAAGTTTATTGAAACTTCTATTCTATTTTTTAAACTAGCTTCCATATTATCATAATAATATTTTCTTATGAATACCATTAATAGTATATTTAATACAACAACAGTAGAAAATATAATTACTACTATTCCTTTTAACAATTTATTTTTTATACTATTCATTCTTTTGATTTCCACCTATAACCTATCCCCCATACCGTTTCAATATAATTTGGAGTAGAAGGCTTATCTTCAATTTTTGCTCTTAACCTTCTTATATTAACATCTATTATTTTTGCATCACCAAAATAGTTTTTTCCCCATACTAAATCTAATAGTTCATCTCTACTAAATGCTCTATTAGGATTTTCTAAAAATATTTTCATTAATAAATATTCTTTTGGAGTAACATCTATTTCAATATTATTTTTTAATAACTTTTGAGAATAAAGATCTATAATAAACGGTCCAAGTTGTAACTTTTCTTTATCATCTTCTCCTAATCTCCTTAGTAATGCTTTCACCCTTAAAACTACTTCTAAAGGATTAAAAGGTTTTACTATATAATCATCTGCACCATATTCTAACCCCATAATCTTATCCATATCTTGTCCTTTGGCTGTAAGCATAATAATGCCCATTCCTGGGAAGTTATTTCTTAATTCATTACAAACTACGAATCCATCAATTCCTGGCAACATAACATCTAATATTGCCACTTTAGGTTTCTCTTTATTAGCTAATTCTAATCCTTCTTCTCCACTTTGAGCTTCTATAACAATAAAATTGTTTCTTTGTAAATTTATTTTTAAAAAACCTCTTATACTTTCTTCGTCTTCTACTAATAAAATTTTGTTCATATTCTCACCCCTAGACTTTTAGCTTTTATATTCATAAGTAAATTATACCTTAAATATATAAATAAAAAAGACCTTTATAACAATAGACTTAAATCTATTCTTATAAAGATCTTTAAATAAAAATGGCTCCGTGGAGAGGATTCGAACCTCCAACCTATCGGTTAACAGCCGAGTGCTCCACCATTGAGCTACCACGGAATATTTTATTTTCAGAGTGTTCTCTGAAAATTGCACATGAATGAGAGCCAAAATCTTTGATTTTGTTTCTCGAATTTACTCAGCTTGCTGAGTTTCCTTCTTGAATTTTATTGGTCAAGCCCTCGACCTATTAGTATCAGTCAGCTAAATATGTTACCACACTTACACCTCTGACCTATCAACCTTGTGTTCTTCAAGGGGTCTTAC
>JAEZAL010000054.1 GCA_023427705.1 Bacillota bacterium
TTGTATAGCTATATGCACACTTTGGGGTACTATTATTAATAATTGTAAATTTCCATGGACTAAATATGAGTAAAATTAACATATAATGATAGAAATGAATGAGTGGAAATAATGATAAAAAGAAATTGATGATCGAATTTTAATTAAAGAAAATAAATAATTAGTATTATATTTTAAAGGAGGAAACTTGTGAATAATGATGAATTAATATTAGAGTTAGAAAAAGAATTATTAAACCCAGAGGTAAGAAGATCACCAGAAAAATTAAAAAATCTATTATCAGAGGATTTTATTGAATATTGTAGTACTGGAGAAATTTATAATTATAACATTAATGACACTTTCTACGAGGATAATGTATCTTTTGAATTGATGGATTTTAAATCAAGAGAATTAGCAGATGATTGTATTTTGGCAACTTATAAGATTATTAAGACTTACCATAGCGATAATATAATCAAAAAGTCAATTAGGAGTTCTATTTGGAAGTTTTATGACGATAAATGGAAGATGTTATTTCATCAAGGAACCTTAATTTATTAATATATAAGGGAGAGTTTAAATTGAATAGATTTATAAAAGGGTTATTAGTTATATTGTTTTTTAGTACTTTGATATTTAGTGTAAGTGGATGTTCATTATTATCATACAAAACAGAAAAGAAAACTACCACCATGGAAGTTCAAAGTGAAGAGATTTCACCAGATGGAGTATATAAGGCGTATTCATATATATTTACTGATGGAGGTGCTACTGTACCATTTAGAAGAGGAATTTCTATAATTAATGCAGATGAAGAAGATGGTATAAGAACTCTAATGGAAAATTCACCTAATATTTATTTAAATAATAATTCAGGAAATAAAGTTGTTAGTATTAAATGGGAAGACAATACAACTTTAAAAGTTGATTTTACTAATGTTAAAGAAGATGAGTATTATACTTATTTAAAAGTAGATACATTTAACGGTATAAAAATTAATTATGAGAACTAAATTTTCATGAAATGATATTAGGAATAAGTTTATAACTGAATTAAAAATATTTATATAAGGAGAAAAATTTATGAGAGGCTTGAAGAGGATTTTATTACTTAACTTAATAGTAGGAATTTCAATTTTATTAATTTCATGTACAAACGATGCAGTTAGTAAGAAACCAGTTATATATTTATATCCTAAAGAAGAAGAGGTTATTGATGTTAAGTTAGAATATAAAGGAGAACTTACAGTAACCTATCCAGAATATAAGGATGGCTGGAAGGTAAAGGCTAATCCAGATGGAACTTTAATAAATTTAGAGGATAATAAAGAGTATTCATATTTATTTTGGGAAGGATTATCAGATTTAGACTATGATATATCTGAAGGATTTGTTGTAAAAAATGAAGATACTGTAGATTTTCTTCAAGAAAAGCTTGAATATGTGGGATTAACTCCAAAGGAATATAATGAGTTTATAGTTTATTGGCTTCCTATTTTACAAGAAAATAATTATAACCTTATATATTTTGCAGGAAACGAATATGATGAATATGCAAAACTTAATATAAATCCTAAGCCTCATTCAGTTTTAAGAGTAATGATGGTTTATAAAGCATTAGACAAGCCTATTGAAATTAAAGAACAAAAGCTTGAACAATTTAAAAGAGAAGGATTTACAGTAGTTGAATGGGGAGGAACTAAAATAGAAGAATAAAAGGAGAATATATTTGTGAATAATATTTATTTTGTAAGACATGCCAAACCAGATTTTAATATTAAAGATGAGCTGTTAAGACCTCTTAGTGAAGAAGGTATTAAGGATAGTAAGAAAGTAACTGAATTTTTAAAGGATAAGAGTATAACTAAAATATATTCAAGCCCTTATAAAAGATCAATTGATACAATAAGGGATTTTGCATCTTTTGTCAGTATGGATATTAATCTGATTGAAGATTTTAGAGAAAGAAAGATATCTAACGAGTGGATAGAAGATTTTAATGGTTTTGTAAAAATGCAGTGGAATGACTTTAACTATAAGCTTGAAGATGGAGAAAATTTAAAAGAGGTACAAGATAGAAATATAAGAGAATTACATAAAATTCTAAATGATAACAATAATGAAAATATAGTAATTGGTACCCATGGAACAGCATTAAGTACAATAATCAATTATTATGATAATACTTTTAATTATGAATCATTCAAAGGAATAAAAGATGTAATGCCTCTAATTGTTATTATAAAATTTAATGGAATTAATGCTAATAGTATAGAGTATGTACTACAATTTTAACAAGTTAATTTATAAGGAGGAATAAAAATGGAAAAAAAGTTTGAACTTTTATGTAGTGATAGTAATAAGGTTTTAAAAATTAATGCAACTAGAGGGGAAGAATATATAGTTGAATCAGGAGCCATGGTTTCTATGAGCCCAGTATTTGAAGTCAAGGCTAAAACTGGAGGACTAGGAAAAACATTAGGAAGAATGTTTTCTGGTGAAGGACTTTTTATTCAAAGATTCAGAGCTAAAGCAGATGGAGAATTACTTTTAGCACCTCAATTCTTAGGTGATATTCAATTAGTAGAAATGGATGGAAGTATAGAATACAGACTTGGTAGATCAACATTTTTAGCATCAACTGAAGGTATCAATGTAACTACCAAATCAGGGGGAATAAGTGGAATGTTCTCAGGTGAAGGTTTAATTCAAATGCAAGCATCAGGTAGAGGAACTTTAGTTATTAGCTCTTATGGAGCAATTATTAAAAAGGTACTTCAACCTGGGGAAACATATATAGTAGATAGTAATCATATGGTACTTTGGGATAGTAGAATGAGATATTCAACAGAACTAATG
>JAEZAL010000097.1 GCA_023427705.1 Bacillota bacterium
ATAAGAGATAACATAAGAATTGGTAATAAGAATGCAACTGAAGAGGAAGTTATAGAAGCTTCTAAAAAAGCATCTATTCACGACTTTATATTAACACTTCCAAAGGGATATGACACTAAAGTTGGGCAACTTCGTCGAAACCTTTCTTCAGGAGAATGACAGAGAGTTGGACTTGCTAGAGCCTTTTTAAAGGATAGTGAAGTTTTAATATTAGATGAACCAACAAGTAATTTAGATGCTTTAAATGAAGGAGAAATTCTAAAGTCAATTAATGAAAATTGTAAAGATAAAACTATAATTCTTATTTCACATAGAAAATCTACAACTGCAATATGTGATAAAGTTTATAAACTAGAAAATAAGAAAATAGTTTAGTAAAATAAGGGGGATAAAATCCTCTTTATTTTAAAAAATAAATTGATAATGATTATCAGAGTCTAGTGGGGGTTATATGAGTAAAATAGAAAGAGAAAAAAGAACTATTGAACTTATGATAAAGATATATTGTAGAAAGAAACATAATAATAAGGAGTTATGTGAGGAATGTAATGAATTATTAGAATATGCTCATAAGAGACTAAGTTTTTGTAAGTTTGGAGAAGAAAAAACTACTTGTGGTAAGTGTCCAATCCATTGTTATAAAAAGGATATGAAAGAAAAAGTTAAAAGGGTTATGAAATTTTCAGGTCCAAGGTTACTTATATATAATCCAATAGAATTATTTAGGCATATGACTTATTAGTATTACCTGTGATTCAAATATTATATAAAAAATTTAGATGTTAAATTTTAATAAAGGGGAGATATATAAAATGAAGTCTATAAAAAAATATTTGTTTATAACAGTAGGACTTATTTTTGTAGCATTAGGAGCTATAGGAGTTATTATTCCAATATTGCCTACTACACCATTTCTATTGTTAGCATCCTACTGCCTTGCTAGAGGATCAGAAAGATTTAATAATTGGTTCATTAATACAAAATTATATAAAAAGCATTTAGAGTCATTTGTTAAAGAAAGAGCTATGACTTTAAAGGAAAAGATAGGTTTACTTGCTTTTGCAGATTTTATGTTAATGTTTCCGTTAATAATTTTAGATAATTTATTTATAAAATTATTTATAATTGGACTTATCTTATTTAAATTTTACTACTTCACTTTTAGAATTAAGACAATAAAAAAAGATGTAAAAATAATAAGAAGACTTGAAGAAGAGATGTAGACGGAGGATTTTATGCAGAGATTATCATCATCATTATTTATGTTAGCACTTTTAGTTTATTATATACCTAAGATTTTTAAAATGAAAAAATCTAAATATGTAAAAGTTCATATTGGTATTGGAGCTGTATCTATAGTAGCAATGTGTATAGCTTTTATACAAAAGTTTGGTAGTTCAGATTTTATTAAGTATCTAGGCTTTGCTTTGATTATGATTGCAATAGGGATGTCAGGATATTATTCAACAAGTAAAAATAAATGGGGAAGAAAAGTACATATCGCAAGTACTATAGGATTCTTTGCATATTTATTTTTATCTATAAAACTACTATAATAAATAAGCTTTTGTGACTTTGTTACAGTCAAAATTTTGTTGTAAGAATATACTTATATCATAGAAGAATTTATGATACGGGGGAAACAAAAATGAATAATATTAAAGTATATACAACAAACACATGTCCATGGTGCACAAAGGTAAAGAATTACTTAAGAAGTAATAATATTAATTACGAAGAAGTAAACGTAGGATTAAATAGAGCAGCAGCTATAGAAATGGTAAATAAGAGCGGACAAATGGGAGTACCAGTTATAGAGATAGATGGGAATATAGTTGTTGGTTTTGATAAAATGAGAATCGATTCATTACTAAATTTATAGTAATTTATATTTAGTATTAAGTTGAATATAATTAAAAGTAAAGCTACAATTAAAGTAGTTTTACTTTTTTTTATTTTGAAGGGAGAATTATGGATATAAAAGAAGCATTATTGAGGTACTATCCTTTTTTAAATGATTTGAATAATGTAGAATTAGACATTATACTAAATAGGATATTAGTAAATAGCTATGAATCAGGACAAAATGTTTTTAGTGGGAAGGTTAGTTGTATAGGTTTTTCATTTATCTTAGAAGGACGACTTAGAATATATAAGATTGGTGATGATGGTAAAGAAGTTACACTTTATAGAATTGGAAAAGGAGATAGTTGTTTTAATACAATTTTATGTGCATTAACTGATTCAGATGAAGTTTCTTTTGCAGATGTTGAGGAAAATGCAGTAATAGCCATTTTACCAATGGATTTATTTAAAAGATATTTACTTAATAATAATAGTTTTTTAAAGTACATGTTTAAGAACTTATATAATAAATTCGAAAATGTAGTAGAGGGTTTTGAAAAAGTAACATTTAATAGTATTGAAAATAGAATTATAGATTACTTTAACTTAAAGCTTGAAGATAATAATGGTGTGAAAATTATTTATACAACTCATGAAAAAATAGCAGCAGATATTGGATCATCACGAGAAGTAGTTAGTAGAAGCTTAAAAGGACTTGAAAAAAGAGGAATATTAGAGCTTGGAAGAGGAAAAATAAAAATAAAAAACTGGATTTACTAATTTATCTTGACAAGTTACTAACAATATCTTAAAATTTGAATATAGTAATATTATTGTCATTAAAATAACAATCTAAGAAATTTTGGAAATAACTTAATGAGGTGGTACGGTGGAGAGTAATTATAAGCAATATGAGGATGTAGCAGAGTTTTTAAAGGTTTTAGCACATCCAGTTAGACTTTGTATAGTGAAAAATCTTTTAGAAAAAGGAAGTTGTAATGTAACCAATATGCATAGTTGCTTGGGTATGCCTCAGTCAACTATTTCTCAACATTTACAGAAGCTAAAGAGCATTGGTATAATTAAAGGTGAGAGAAATGGTTTGGAAATATCTTATGAAGTTGTAGATGATAGAGTTGAAAAGATTATAAATGCTTTATTATATAAATAATAAAAAAATACTCCTAAGTGGAGTGTTTTTTATAACATATATATCTATAAATCATAATATAGCAATATATTGATAATAATAAATATTTGGAGGTTAAATATGAGTCAAAAGGTTTTAATAGTTGGAGGAGTTGCTGGTGGTGCTTCAGCAGCAGCTAGATTAAGAAGATTAAAGGAAGACATAGATATAGTAATGTTTGAAAGAGGAGAATATATTTCATTTGCTAACTGTGGCTTGCCATATTATGTAGGTGAAGTAATACAAGATAGAGAAGCTCTTTTACTTCAAACACCTAAACAAATGAAAGATAGATTTAATATAGATGTAAGAATAAACAGTGAAGTTATAGGAGTTAATACAGAAAATAAAACAATAAAGGTTAGAAGCAATAATAGCATATATGATGAAAGTTATGACTATTTAGTTTTAGCACCAGGTGCAAAACCTATAACTCCTAATTTACCAGGAATAGATAGTGAAAAAATATTTACAGTTAGAAATGTATCAGATATAGATAAGATAAAATCATATGTAGATAAAAAATCTACTAAGTCAGCAGTTGTTATAGGTGGAGGCTTTATCGGTATAGAGATGGCAGAAAACTTAAAGGAAAAGGATATTAATGTAACATTAATTGAAGCAGCTCCACATGTTTTAGCTCCATTTGATTCAGAATTTTCTAATTTAATTGAAAAAGAATTAAATGATAATGAAGTAAGTATTATTTTAAATAGTAAAGTAGTAGCATTTTCTGAAGAAGGAAACTTAATAAATGTAATTCTTGAAGATGGAAGAAGTATAAAAGTAGATATGGTTATTTCTGCTATAGGGGTAATGCCTGATACTAAGTTTATAAAGGATAGTGGTATAAAGCTTGGAGAAAGAGGCCATATAATTGTTAATGATCATATGAAAACTAATGCAGAAGGTGTATATGCTGCTGGAGATGCTGTAGTAGTTAAGGATTATGTAAATGGAAATGAAGCATTTATTCCACTAGCAGGACCAGCAAATAAACATGGAAGAATTATTGCAGATAATATTTCAGGTTTAGATAGTGTTTACAAGGGTAGCCTTGGTACTTCAATAATTAAAGTCTTCGATATGGTAGCTGCTTCAACAGGTAATAACGAAAGAACATTAAATAGATATGGAATTAAATATGATAAGGTATATTTACATCCTATGAGTCATGCTAGTTATTATCCAAATGCAATTCCACTAAATATTAAAGTTATTTATGATAAAGAAGGTAAGATATTAGGAGCTCAAGCTTTAGGCTATGATGGAGTAGATAAATTTATAGATGTAATTGCAACTTCTATAAAATTTGGTGGAAGAGTGGAAGATTTAGCGGAATTAGATTTAGCTTATGCACCACCATTTTTATCAGCAAAATCATCAGCAAATATGGCTGGATTTATGGCAGAAAACGAAAGAAAAGGTCTAGTTAAGAATATTAACATAGATGAATTAAAGAATTTTGATCCTAGAAGACAAATTTTATTAGATACTAGAGATAAGGAAGAAGTTGAACTTGGAGGTATAGAAAATTCATTAAATATACCACTAAACGACTTAAGAAGCAATTTAGATAAATTAGATAAAAATAAAGAAATAATAGTTTATTGTGCAATAGGTCAAAGAGGATATATTGCAGCTAGATTATTAGAAGCTAATGGATTCAATGCTAGAAATTTAAATGGTGGATATAAAACTTATTCAAACTGGGATTATAAAGCTAAAACTATAGACTTTAATGATAAAGGGGAAGATATAATAATGCAAGAAGTTGCTTTAGATAAAGTTAGAGAGTTAAATGCTACAGGATTATCATGCCCAGGTCCTTTAATGCAAGTTAAGATGACAATGGATACAATGTTTGATGGTGAAGTATTAAAGGTTAGAGCATCAGATCCGGGATTCTATAAAGATATTGAAGCATGGGCAAATAAAACAAATAATAGATTAATGAATATAGAAAAGAGCAAAGGTATAATTG
>JAEZAL010000114.1 GCA_023427705.1 Bacillota bacterium
GCTGAAAGTGCAGCCATAATTCCTGCTGGTCCAGCTCCAACTACTATAACCTTTGTCATAATGTATCTCCTTAACTTATCTTATAATCTTTGACATATATTATATACCAAATATAAAATAAAATCACTTAGGAATTTCCTAAGTGATTTTATTTTATCTTAACTTTTTAGTTTTTCCTTAGAAATATTAAAAGAAAACTTCCATAAGCAAAAATCTATTATTAGTAAAATAACTATATAGACATAAGCTAACAAAGTAAATTTGCTTATTACATAATGAACACCTGCTGCTACTAACATACTAACCATAAAGAATATAGAAGACGCAACACTTTCACCACTATTAGTAGCCTCAAATTTTCTTGAAAATGGGAATACCTTTTTTAAGCTTAAAAAATTTAATATCATAAGTAAAATGAACACTAAAAATGCTATTACTAAATGAATTATTACTTTTGGTCCAAATATAAACCCATATATTACAGAAATAATTAAATATGGAAATAGCATAAATTTATATATTGCTCCCTTTAAAACTCCTTTAAAAATTGATGAAGCATTTTTTATAGGTGCAATTTCATATATCCACGCTCCCATATATCTTTCAGAATATCTAAGCATAATTATTATATTTGGGATAACTAGTCCGAAAGTATATATTGAAATATAAAGACTAGAGTTCCTTAAGCTATTAAATATTCCACTTGGATTATTTCTATCTAATCCTGAAATCATAAATACTAGTGGTAAAACTATTCCTAAAGCCAAGTTAGGATATATTTTTAACTTAAATTCTCTTTCAGAGCTCATAATTCCAATAGAGAAATTAAAAAAAGCTCTTTCTGTATTATCTTTACAAAATAAATTATTAAATTTTATTAAAAACTTATTTTTCTCTTTTATTTTATTATCGCTGTTATTTAGCTTTTGAAGATTATTCTCAAAAGTAGGAATTAATTTTATATATATAATAATTGATACTATTGGTACTACTATAGCTAAAATACACATTATTATCTTAATTACCGTAACTTTTTCACCTGAAATAATAGAGAGAGGTGCTGCAAACCACATTGGTGGCAATAATAAATGCCATAGTTTTTCTTTATAATTCATTGCTTCTAAATCAACAAATTGAAAGATTCTAGGTACAATTTGATATATTACTACCATAAATATACTTAACCCTATTTGAACAAAATTTATTATATCCTTTAGTTTCTCACCATCAAAAAACTTTAAAACTAAAAGATACGTTAAGGCTGTTATAATTATCATAAATATATCTAACAATATAATTTCTATAAGGAAAATTAAAAAATATAATATTCCATATTTAAAAGATATAATAAATGAAACTCCAACTAAGGCTAAAGTTAAGTACATCATATAAATAAAAACATGGGTTATCTTTGCTGCATTTATAGTCTTACTATCTATACCTTTAGTAAATAATATATTCTTATCTCTTACATCTAAAATAACATAGGAAAAGTCTGAAATAAAAACTGTTAATACTAAAAACATTATTGCTGTAAAATATATTGACATCATTTGCATTTTATCTATGTTAAATATAAGCATAAGACCTAAGAATATTCCCATAAAAGCGTATAAAATTAAAGCTTTATAAAATTGATTTGATTCTTCCTTTTTCTTTTTACTATTATCATTAAAAACAGTTGCTTTTCTTCTACCATCCATAGTTAATTTTACGTTTAATATTAATCTAAGCATTTCATAGTTTACTCCAGCTCTTTCATAAAAGCCTGATAGCTTATCTAAAACCTTTAGTATCTTAAATTCTTTCATAGCTATACCTCTTTTAGAGCTGAAATGAAACTTTCTGCAAGCTCTTTATATTCATGAAAGCCTGTAACTTCATTAAAGATATTTTCTAGTGAACTTTCTTTATAACTATTTTTCAATTCATCAAAATTACCATCTGCAACTATTTCCCCATTATTTATTAAAATAATTCTATCGCTAATTTTTTCTACTATCTCCATTATGTGTGATGAGTAAAATATGGTTTTTCCTTCATTAGCAAGATGAGCTAGTATTTCTTTTATTATCATTACACTATTTGCATCTAGTCCACTTAATGGTTCATCTAAAAATAAAACCTCTGGGTTATGAATTAAACTTGATATAAGAATAAGCTTTTGCTTCATACCCTTTGAGTAGGATGAAATTCTTTTATCATAAGCATCTAATATACCTAAAATACCCATTAATTTTTTTGCTTTTTCATCTGCCTTATGGAACTCTATGCCATAAAGTTGTCCCACAAAAGTTAAGTACTCTTTTCCAGTTATGCTATCATATATTTCTGGAACTTCGGGAACATACCCTATTCTTTTTTTATAGCTTTCATCACCTTTTGATATTTCTTCTCCAAATACTTTTATTTCACCACTATAGCCTTTAACTAATCCCATTATTAATTTTACTGTAGTGCTTTTTCCTGCTCCATTAGGTCCTATATATCCTATTATACTTCCCTTATTAACCTTTAAATTTATACCCTTTAAAACTTCTTTTTCTCCGAAGCTCTTTTTTAAATCAATTAACTCTAATACACTGTTATTATCCATATTACCACCTCATATATAACTTTACCTTAATTTTACTTAAATGTAAAATTACTTATATCCTTTATTATTTTCATTATTATATAAATTATATGTTAAGATAAAGTTTCTTTTCATTATTAATAAATCTTCCATATCGTTTAGAAATTGTAATAATTGTGCTCTATTTTCAAACTCTTCTCTAGTTTTTGGTAATGCCATTTCTTTAAAATCTAACTTTAATAACTTTAGTTCTTCTAATAATTCCTTACAATCATTAGTATCTTTAATTTGATCTGCTATATTTTTAGTAAACTTTGATATCATATGAGTTTGTTCAAAGGACATATAAAACCTTTTAAAATGAGATCTTAATTTCTTAATAATTTCAAATTGATTTTTTCTCATATTCATATAATCAACGTAATACGAATTACCCTTTAAAAAGTTATTATTATAAATCTTATATGCTCTTTCTAAGCTTTCATTTAATCTATTTTCTATATCTTTTACAAGAATTTCTTCATCTCTTTCTACTGTATAAGTTAATAAAGACTTAGACATTTTTGTTAATATAATTTTATAGCTTTTTTCTATATATTCTTTATCTCTTTCAAATTCATGATTTAGTGAAGGCATAAATAAATTTGCAATTGAAGCTATTCCAACACCTATAATCATTATTAAAAGCTCATTTATTATCAAATAATATGATATTTCACTTGCAACTAATATATGTGTAGATAAAACTACTGCTGGCACCATACCTTCTGATATATTGAACCTTGAAGTAAATGGTATAAAAATAAAAAGAAATAATGCAAATGTTATAGGATTTTGACCTATAAATTTATATATTATAACAGATAAAAAAATAGCTGTTGTACAAGCTATAATTCTATTTTTACCAACTATTAAAGCTTTTTTTCTAGTATCTTGAATACTTAAAATTGCTATAACCGCAGCTACTGTTGAAAATTGTAAGTTTATTGCATCTGCAATAATTAAGGCTATAGTAGCTGATACTGTCATTTTAAAAGCTAAATTATATATATACTTCAAATAGCTCACCCCCTATTAAAATTTTCTTTTAGCATAACCACATCTTTTACAAAGCTCTTCTACTGCACGTCTTTGTGAAAAACCATCATATATATCTATTGCTCTTTTTGAGTTAATAATATTTTCTAAATCATCTTTGAATATATTTCCTAGAGGTATTTTTCCTTCACTATCTAAGCAGCAAGGAACTACTGTGCCATCTAATAAAATTCCTATTTGGTCTCTTAATCCATAGCAAAATACTTCTTCGCTAATAAGTGAAATGTTAGAATCTGGCCAACTAAATTTTTCAGCCATATTTAAATAAACTCTTTCCTTTAGTTTAATTCCCCTTTTGTCTAATAAAGCTTCTTTTATTGAAAATTCAACTTCTAACTTATCTTCAATTAACTTTAATATTTCTAAATTTAAATTATTATTTGCTTTTAATTCTTCTGTATCAATATTCCATAATCTAAGAGAACATATAATTTCACTTTTTTCATTTGCTTCTTCAATAAACTCTAGAATATTATTTAAATAATCGCTAAATTTTATATTATTTTCATTAGCTTCAAAGCTATGAAGTGAAATATTTATTTGTCTAACAGCACCAGAATCAATTAATACATCTTTTACATTATTTATTAAGGTTCCATTAGTAGTTATATTAACCTTAATATTTGCTTCCTTTGCCACCTTAAGAAAACTTCCTAAATTCTTATTTAAGAAAGGCTCCCCCATCAAATGTAAATATATATGATTTGTATATCCTTTAACTTTACTTATTATTTCTGTAAACTCTTCTACATTCATAAACCCTAACTCCCTACTGGTCTTAGGACAAAAATTACAACTTAAATTACATATGTTAGTTGTTTCTATATATATTTTTTTAAATCTTGTCATGACTAATCTCCTTTTTTCTTTTATAGAATTAATTTATCATATTATTATCATTCTTCCAATATATTAAGTATTATGAGATAAATAATATATAAAGGATGTGAACTAAATTTGGATCCATATAAAGTTTTAGGTGTTTCTCCAACTGCTTCTAAAGATGAAATCAAAAAAGCTTATAAAAACATACTAGAAGAATACGCACTAGGAAATTCCACTATAGATTCTCGCCCTTTAGCTGAAGGTGTTATTAAAGATGCTAATATGGCTTATGATATTTTAATTAATGGAGCTATCTATAGAGAAATAAGATCATATATTGATAATAACAATATTCCTCTTGCTGAAAGTAAATTAAATATCTTAGATTTAAAAGATTCAGCAGAATGGAACTATTTAATGGGATTTGTTTATTTTAAAAAGGGGTGGTTCGATATTGGAGTTGAGCATATTCTTAAATCAACGGAGCTTGATCCATCAAATAAAGAATATTCTACCACTTTAACAACAATTAGAAATAGATCTGGTGAAATTATTAATTACTATCAAAAAAATAATAATCAAAATCCTCAACAAAACAATAATCAAGCTCCTCCACAAAATAGTATGAATATGTGTGGTGGAGGCAATAACATGGGTGGCGGTGGCCTCTGTTAATAAAAAATAGGGACAAATTATTTGTCCCTATTTCTTATTATTAAATATAAAATTACTCTAACTGAGTTATTAATCTCCTCATTACATCCTTTAACTTGCCTTCTCCAACCTCTTCGTTAACTCCTGCTATAATAACTCTTATATCGTTATCAGATAAGTCCCACTTATAAGCTTTTACATCTATTATAGAGCCTTCTGGTAATAATTCTTCCATGTCAGTAGCTAGTTCTTCACTTAAACTCATATACTCATCAAATAATTCATCTTCATTTAATTCACTTATATCATAGTCATCACTTATAATTTCATTTAAAATCTCAATTGAAACACTTAAATTGTATGCAAAAGTATCTTCTCTTTTTGTACCTTTACTCATATCCTTTATTACTTTAAACTCAGAATTTTTTTCTATTTCATTTTTAATTTCTTCTGTATCAACTACTTTTCTTCCAAAAGCTATATACATAATTACCTCCAGTTTATATTTTTTTATTGTTTTCTATGTATTCCTTAATTAATATTATAGATTATTAATTACAAATATAAATAATATCATAGATATAATTTTTATAATAGTAAGATTTTAAAATCTATTTATAAAATTTAAAATTAATGGATTTACATCTTAATTAAAAAGTAAAATTCATTTAATTGATACAAATATCTCTTTGTACTATAATATACTTATCATAATAATAAGAGGTGTTAACATGAAATTTTTACAAGGTATCTATGGTATTGATTTATTATCTTTAGTTTTATTATTAATTGCTTCACTATTTAATATTTCAAGATATACAAGTTTTATAGGATTAGCTTTAGTAATAGTATCATTATTAAGAATTTTTTCAAGAAATATTGCAAAAAGACAAGCTGAAAACAATTCATTAATTACTTTTTTAAATAAACCTTTAGCTAAACTTGGAGCTAGAATACCTTATAATAGCCAACCAATTGACTTTACTAGTCTATCTTATTCATTTAAAATCATTAAAGCTAAACTTAACGAAATGAAAAATTATAAGATTACAAAATGCCCACAATGTGGGCAAAAGCTAAGACTACCAAGAAAAAAAGGTAAAATAGTTGTAACTTGCAAACGTTGTTTACATAAATTTGATTTCAGAACTTAATATATACATTGAGCTATATTAAATAGCTCAAAATTAATAATGTAAAATGCAAAATGTAGAATGTAGAATTATTGATGTAATTCGAAACGAATTACTGAAAAAATTTTTATTTTAGAAACTCCTTACGGAGTTTCTTCTTTAATTTTACATTATTCATTATTCATTTTACATTCTCTT
>JAEZAL010000115.1 GCA_023427705.1 Bacillota bacterium
GTATTTAAATATTGAAATTGAAAATATGATAATATAAAAAATATTATATATGTTATAATAATTGATATAAATTTTAAGGAGTGGTAAATATGAAGGAATTAGAAACAAGAGTAGTTGATATAGATGTTGATAAAATTAGGAAAATATTAAATGATATTGGAGCTAAAAAAGTTAAGGAAGAATATCAAATAAATAATATATATGATTTTGAAGATAATAGACTTTTAAATGCAAAGGGATACGCAAGAATAAGAATTACTGACGATAGACTTAATAATAAAGAAGTAGTGTACATGACTACTAAAAAAATGTTAAGTCAAGGAACTTTTAAGGAAATGGAAGAAAATGAAACTATAGTAGAAGATAAGGAAGCAGCAAGTAAAATCTTTACTTCTTTAGGGCTATCTTTAAAGCAATCAATAAAAAAATATAGAGAAAGCTATAAAATAGAAGATTCTTTAGTTGAAATAGATATTAATGATAAGAGTTTTTGTCCTTTTCCTTATTTAGAAATTGAAACTTATTCAGAGGAGAAACTTAAAGAAATATTAAATATACTAGGATATACTATAGAAGATACTACATCAAAAACAATTTATGAATTACTAGAGGAAAGAGGATTAGCAAAGGGAAATGGGAAAGGGTTATAAAATATTGTAACAAAAACATATTATCCTTAGTAAATTATAATTAGGATTTATATAAAAGTACTAAGGAGGATATTTTATGGAATGGTTTTTAGGATTAAGCCCAATTTTACAAGGGTTACTTGCCACTTTATTTACTTGGTTAGTAACTGCTTTAGGAGCTGCAATAGTATTCTTTTTTAAGAATTTTGATAAAAGAATTTTAAATACAATGTTAGGTTTTGGTGCTGGAGTAATGGTTGCAGCAAGTTTTTGGTCATTGCTAAGCCCAGCAATAGAGCTTTCAGAGGAACTTGGTTATTCTGGTTTTGTTATTCCTTCAATTGGATTTTTTTTAGGAGGAGCTTTTCTAATTTTTGCGGATAAGTTAATGGATACTTATTCTTATGGAGTTGTACTGGATAAAGAGGAGAATATTTCAAAAGCAGCTAAGTATAGAAAAAGTATTTTATTAGTTTTAGCTGTAACACTTCATAATATTCCAGAAGGTCTAGCTGTAGGCGTAGCTTTTGGTGGAGTAGCAGCAGGAATACCTGGAACAAGTATAGCAGCAGCATTAGCATTAGCTTTAGGGATAGGACTTCAGAATTTTCCAGAAGGAGCAGCGGTTTCATTGCCTTTAAGAAGTGAAGGATTATCTAGAACAAAAAGTTTTATTTATGGGCAGGCTTCAGGATTCGTAGAACCAATTGCAGGAGTAATTGGTGTTATTGCAGCCTTAGCAGTAAGAAGTTTACTACCATTTTTATTATCATTTTCAGCTGGAGCAATGATTGCTGTAGTAGGTGCTGAATTATTACCAGAAGCTTCTATTCAAAATAAAAAATTAACAACTTTAGGATTAATATTAGGATTTATAGTAATGATGGTCTTAGATGTAGCACTAGGATAGTGTTCTATTGGAAGATTAGACTAAACTAGAATTTTTATATTAGATTATAATAAAGGAGCTGCTAAGCAGCTCCTTTATATATTTATGGAATTAAGCTTGGTTGATTGATCCGAATAATTCCATTTTTTCTTTAACTGTAGCTTTTATAGCTTCAAATCCTGGAGCTAAAAGCTTTCTTGGGTCAAAGCCTTTTCCTTGGATGTCTTTTCCTGCTTCTATGTACTTTCTAGTACCTTCAGCAAATGCTAATTGACATTCAGTATTAACATTGATTTTAGAAACACCTAAAGAAATTGCATGTTTAATCATATCTTCTGGAATTCCAGTACCACCGTGTAATACTAGTGGAACATTGTTTGTTGCATTGCTTATAGCTTCTAAAGCATCAAAGCTTAAGCCCTTCCAGTTTGATGGATATACTCCGTGGATATTACCAATACCAGCAGCTAACATAGTAACTCCTAAATCAGCAATTGCTTTACATTCAGCAGCGTCAGCGATTTCTCCAGCACCAACAACTCCATCTTCTTCTCCACCGATTGATCCAACTTCAGCTTCTAAAGATAAACCTTTTTCTGAAGTTAACTTAACCATTTCTTTTGTTTTAGCTATATTTTCATCTATTGGATAGTGAGATCCATCAAACATGATTGATGAGAAACCAGCTTCCATAGCCTTTAAAGCACCATCGTAGCTACCGTGATCTAAGTGTAATGCAACTGGTACAGTGATGTTTAATTCTTCCATCATTCCGTTTACCATTCCAACTACAGTCTTAAATCCGCACATATATTTAGCAGCTCCTTCAGAAACTCCTAATATAACAGGTGAATTATTTTCTTGAGCAGTTAATAATATTGCTTTAGTCCATTCTAAGTTGTTGATATTAAATTGACCTACAGCGTATTTTCCCGCTTTAGCCTTGTTTAACATTTCTTTTGCTGAAACTAACATGGTATAAAACCTCCATAACTTTATATTTTATTACAATTAAGCTGTGTAGCTAACTGTATTAAAAGTAACAACTAAAAAGTTGACCTCATTGATAATATTATAACTCAAAACAAATTTAATTTAAACAAAAAAATTAGAATTTAATTACCAAGATATAAAAATAATGATTTATTTTCTACATTTGAACATTATTTTTTATAAATACATAACGATTTTAAAATAATATCAATATAAATATATGAAATTTATAAAAAGAAATAAGAATTAAGTGAATTAATAAGAAATTCATAATTTTTAAAAAATATGAAACAAAATTTCAAATATATGATATTATAATGAAAGAAGGATTTATACAAAAATTGTATATTGAGATAAAGTTTTTAAAAATATCTTTATAAAATAATACAATTTAATGTGCAAACCATATATGTATTTTAGGAAAACGTTAACTTATTAGATTTTTATTTACTTATATATATTTGAATAAAAGGAAGTAAATCATAATAAAATCTAATATAGAATGTTTCCTATAATTATATAGGTATTTATATATTAAAAGGAGGGATTACAGATTAATTGCTAACTAATGGAGAAGATACACAAAAGAGTAGATGATATTAAAAAAGAGATTTTATAGCAGTTGTATATATAACAATAATATGAAAAATCTTAGATATGCAGAAAATATTGCTTGCTATTATAATAATTATTTATTTAATTCTAAAAAGTGCAAATATGTTATTAAAAATAATAAGAGAAAGTAGGAGATTATATGACAAATATTGAATTGGCTAAAGTTATTGTTAACTTAGTTGGTGGAAAAGATAATGTTATTAAAGCTGCTAACTGTATGACTAGACTTAGGCTTACAATAAAAGATATAAACAAAGTAAAAATGAATGAATTAAAAAATACTGATGGCGTATTAGGTGTTGTTGAAGCTAATAATTATTTACAAGTAGTTTTAGGACCTGGTAAGGCTAAAAAAGTTACAGATATATGTGTTGAAGAGTTAGGACTACCTAGAGATGGTGTTGTAACTGATGACTGGAAAGATAATAAGCAAGCAATAAAAGATAATCAAAAACAAAGCAAGTTCAAAAAAGTAGTAAATACAATTGCTAATATATTTATTCCTTTAATACCTGCAATTATTGCAGCTGGTATATTTAATGGATTAGGAAGTTTAATTTCTACATTACAAGGACAAGGTACTTTACCAGCAGAAGGATTCTGGAAGGCTACACAATTAATGTTCTCATTATAAGGTGGTGGATTCTTAACATACTTTGCAATTTATACAGGTATTAATTCTGCCAAGCAATTTGGTGCA